>CAYIOH010000441.1:0-3981 GCA_964364975.1 uncultured Bifidobacteriaceae bacterium | reverse complement strand
ACGCGGGTGAACGTCGTCAGGTTCCGTTTGCGGCTTGGTTTTATCATAACCCGGCTGCGAGCACCGGCGCTTTACTCTCAGCTAATAACATTTTCCAACAATTACAGCGCGCTCAGGGTTTGGGGTCAAGCTCCTCCGGGGTTAGATCGGGGTAAAACTTCTTGATGCAGATGGGGCAGAGGCCGTGGGTGAACTTGGCCACACTGTGTTCCTCAATGTAGGCCTCCACCTTGTGCCAGTAACCGGTATCATCGCGAATCTTTTTGCAGCCGGCGCAGATGGGCAGCAGGCCGCCGAGCCGTTTCACGTCGGCCAGCGCCTGTTGCAGGTTGGCGATCAGCCGTTCGTTCTCTTGCTGCACCCGTTGGCGCTCGGTGATGTCGCGCAGGATGCCGGTAAAAAACCGCCCCTTCGCCGTGCTCCACGTTGACAGAGACAATTCCAGGGGAAATTCGCTCCCGTCCTTGCGCCGCCCGTGCAATTCAACCGTCCGGCCAATCACCCGGGCCTCGCCCGTGGCAAGATAGCGTCGCATCCCTATCTGGTGGGCTTCCCGGTAACGCTCCGGCATCAGGGCCGTCAGCGGTTGGTCCATGACCTCCCCGGCGGCGTAACAAAACATGGTCTGCGCGCCGTTGTTCCAGGAAATGATCCGGCCGTTGCTGTCTGTAGAAATGATGGCGTCGTGGGCGCTGTGCAGCAAGGCGTGCCAGCGCTCCTCGCTCGTGCGCAGGTTTTCGTTGACCGTCTGCAGCTTGCTCGTGCGCTCTTGCACGCGCTGCTCCAGCGTCCGGTTCGCTTCTTGGAGTTGCGCTTCGGCTGCTTCCCGCGCCCGGAGCTGTCGGAGCAACGGCCAAAACGCGAACGCGAGTAGCGCCGGAAAGGTCAACACAACTAAAATGGTCGCGTCGAGAAAGTTGGTCAGCATTGGCGGCATTGTGGGCAGCGCCGCCAGCAGCAGCATCACGATCACCTCCGCCACGAAAATTGAGGCGCCTAGGATCACGAACAGCCCGGCCGGGGAGCGGACGAAAGCGAGTTGTCTGCCGGCCAGTTTCACAGCGTTAGGCATTGTCATTGGGGTTGGCATGATTGGGTTTCCTCACGAATCCATCGAGGTCGTTGTCGAAGGTGGCAGCATGGGCGTGTCGCGAAGCTAACAGGATTGACACGCGCGAGCAAATTCATTGTTGAAAAACTGTCTTTAGTGCTTCCACCAGCTTCTCCTGCGTGAAAGGCTTGTCGAGTACCGCGTGGACGCCCAGCTTCTTGAACTCGTTCGCCTCCCGTTCGTCCAATCGGCCACTGACGACGATGATGCCGGCCTGGGGCAACCGGCCTTTGAGCACCCGCACAAAGGAGAGACCGTCCATGTTGGGCATGTGCAGATCGGTAATCACCGCGCGCAGGGCCGTCTGCTGCTCCGCCACTTGAATCAGCGCGGCAGCACCGTCGCCCGCGGTGAGCACCTTGAAGTTAAACTTCGTCAACACGGCGCGCAGGACGTTGCGCTGGGGCACCTCGTCATCTACCACGAGGATGGTTTCACCGTGGCCACGGAAGTCCGTATCGGCTCTGGTCAACAAGTCGGTGTCGCTGGTGCCAACATCGCAGGCCGGCAAATAGACGGCGAAAGCCGAGCCTTGGCCCGGTGTGGAGTAAACCCGGATGAAACCGCCGTGGCTCTTGACGATGCCGAGGGCGGTGGAAAGGCCCAGCCCGGTGCCCTTGTCCGGGCCTTTGGTGCTGAAGAACGGATCGAAGATGCGATCCAGAACTTCCGGCAGGATGCCCGTGCCGGTGTCCGTGACGCGCCACACGACATAACGGCCTGGCTTGGCCTCCGGGACGCCGCTGAGAGAGTTGGCATCAAGCTCCTTGTTCTCTGCTTCCAGGGTCAGCGTGCCGCCCTCGGGCATGGCGTCGCGGGCGTTGACGCAGAGGTTGAGCAACACTTGGTGGAGTTGCGTGACATCGCCCAGGATCGTCCGGAGGTCCTTCGGAAAACTGGTCCGCAGTTCGATGTTCTTAGGGAAGGTGCTCGTGATGAGTTTCTGCATCTCCTTGAGCAGATGCTTCGGCTGGACGAGAAGGCGTTCGCCCTCGGCGCCTTTGGCGAAGGTCAGGAGTTGTTTCACTAGGTCCGCCCCGCGCTTGGCGCCGCCTTGAATGAGTTCGAGATAACGGGCCGCCGTGTCGGGGAACTCCAGCCGCAACAATTCGGTGGCCATGAGGATGGGCGCGAGCGCGTTGTTCAGGTCATGGGCAATGCCTCCCGCCAGCGTGCCGATGCTTTCCAGGCGGTCCGTGCGCTGCAACTGACGTTCGACCTGCTTGCGCTCGGTGATGTTGCGGGAGATGCCGAGAATGGACTCGACTTCGCCGGTGGCGTTTTTGACGGGCACCAACCGGGTGTCCAGCCACATCGGCTGGCGGCCGAAAGGAAGGTGGCGCTCCCGGTGAACCGGCTCGCCGGTGCGGAAGATGTCCGCCATGTCCGCCAATTGCCACTGCGTCGTTTCCGGCGGAAACAACTCCGTCAGAAGCCGGCCGGTGAGTTCAAGCGTTGAGCGTCCAAACTGTCTGGCCCCATACTCATTGACGTATGCCACGCGGAACTCACGGTCAATGACGTAAATAATATCCTGGGCCGTCTCCGCCAGGGTGCGGTAGCGCGCTTCGTTCGCTCGCAGCGTCTCCGCCGTCCGCTTGTGCTCGGTGATGTCGCGAACCACGGCGACGACGTAGTCTCGATCAAGCTGGACGTATTTTATGCTGACTTCCACGGGGAATGTCGAACCGTCCTTCCGCCGACGGCTGCCTTCCCACGTCAGAACGCCTGATTTCCGAAGCTCTCTCGCGAGCCTTGGGAATTCGGATTGGTTGACCGTGGGATCGAGATCGAAAACGCTCAGAGCCAGAAATTCCTCACGACGGTAGCCAAGAGCCAGATGACCCTTCTCATTAACATCGAGAAACCGGCCCGTTTCCGGGTCAACGACTTCAATCGTTTCATCGGACTGATCAACGAGTGCTCGAAACAGTCTGAGTGCTTCTTCTTTCCGCCGAGATTCGGTGACATCCAGAACGGTGCTCATCACGGCATGGCACCCCTGAAAGGAAACGCGCGAGCCAGACACCTCGACATCGATTAGGGTACCATCCTTCCTTCGGACACGGAACGAGTAGTTGATGCTGTGAACTTCCCCCTCGGTGCGAAGACGCAGGTTTTCTCGTACCAACGCGCGGTCCTCTTCAGTGACGAATTCCAGAACATTGGGTGCCTCGAGTAGCTCTGTCTTGGAGTAACCCAACATCTTTGCAAAAGCCGGGTTGACGTATTTGAACTGACCTGCCTCGATGATGACGATCCCTACGAGCCATTGCTCCGTCAACGAGCGAAACTGCGTCTCGCTCTCGCTGGCCGCCTCCTCGGCCCGCTTGCGCTCGGTGACGTCGCGCCCGGTGGACACAAAATGGGTGATGTGGCCGTGACGGTCCCGGACGGGGGTGATGGTTTGTTCCGTGTGGTAGAGCTCGCCGCTCTTCTTCCGGTTGACGAACTCCGCGAAAAAAGTCCCGCCGGCCAGGAGGGTGCTCCACAGCACTTCGTAGTACTTCCGATCGTGCTTGCCCGATTTGAGGAGGCGCGGTGTTTTGCCAATGACTTCTTCGCGCGCATAGCCCGTCGTTCGCTCAAACGCGGGATTGACGTATTCGATCACCCCCTTGCGGTCGGTAATCAGAACACAATTGGCGGTCTGCTGCACGGCGCTGGAGAGTTTCTTCAGTTCCTCCTCGGCCCGCTGGCGCACCAGGAACTGGCCGATCTGGCTGCCAACGGCATTGAGCACAGAGAGAAGTTTTTCGTCCGGCTGCCCGGGGGTCGTGCGGAAAAACGCGATGACGCCAATCACTTCGCGGCCGACCACCATCGGAAGCTCGATGGGAAACCCGATTGCGCCCCGCAGGCCCGCCTCG
>CAYIOH010000440.1:0-3987 GCA_964364975.1 uncultured Bifidobacteriaceae bacterium | reverse complement strand
CGCCCCCCGGGGCGGGGGGGGGGGGGGCGGGGCCCCCCCCCGGGGGCCGCCGCGGCGCCCCCCCGCCCCACCTCATGGTTCAACGGTTCTTTATTGGCAGGCGATTTCTCCGCAGGAACAGCTTTGCTCTCAAGCACCTCATTTTCCGCCACGAGATAGCCGATGCGCTGCCCCACTTTCACCACGGCGCCGGGTTGCGGAGCATCCTGCGGAATTCGCAACACCCCGCTGTCCGTGGCTTCAATATCCTGGGCCGCCTTTTCACTCTCCAAGGTGAACAGCGGCTCACCGCTTTTGACTTGCTCGCCATCCTGCTTGAGCCAGCCCACGAAATTCCCTTCATCCATGGACCAGCCGAGCCGCGGAATTGTGATTTCTATGGGCATAAGATTTCTGGCCTCGGTCATTCGCGGCACAGATCGCGAATGGCCTTCGCAATCGCGTCCACGTCCGGCACCACCGCGCTTTCGAGCGAAGGACTATACGGCGTGGGAGTGTGCGCGCCGTTCAGCCGGCGGATGGGCGCATCCAACTCATCAAAGCCACGGTCGGCAAGTTGTGCCGCGATCTCCGCGCCGATGCCGCAGGGCCCAAACGATTCATCCACGATCAAGAGCCGTCCGGTCCTGGCCACCGAGTTAAAAATGGTTTCGACATCCAGCGGCGCAACGGTGCGCGGATCAATCAACTCAACCGAGATGCCTTCCTTGGCCAGAACCTCGCACGCCTGCTGCGTCTTATGCACCATCAGCGCCAGCGCGACCACCGTCACGTCTTTTCCCTCGCGAACCACCGCCGCCTTGCCGAATTCGATGAAGTATTCCCCGGCGGGCACCGGCCCTTTCATGCTCAGAAGCTCGCGATGTTCGAGGAAGAGCACCGGGTCGTCACAATTGAGCGCCGTCTTGAGCAGACCTTTGGCGTCGCGCGGCGTCGCGGGCACCACCACTCTGAGTCCGGGGAATTGCGCATACATCGAGTAATAGCTGCCGGAATGGTGCGTCGCCGCCGAGTGGCCGATGCCGATGCAGCCCCGCAACAAGATCGGCATCTTCAACCGGCCGCTGCTCATGTATTGCATCTTGGCGATCTGGTTGATGATTTCGCCCGCCGCATCCAGCACAAAATCCGCGAACATGAAATCCACGACCGGTCGCGTCCCGCTCATCGCGGCTCCGCAGGCCAGTCCCACGAAGCCGCGCTCACAAATCGGCGTGTCGCGCAGGCGCTCGGGTCCATAAATCTCAAACAGCCCGGCCGTCGTGGCAAAATTGCCGCCGCGTTGCCCGATGCCTTCACCCAGCACAAAGATTTTCGGATTTTTTGCGAATTCTTCGGTCAACGCTTCCAGCGTGGCTTTCATGTACGTCAGCACCCGATCCGATTTCGCGGCCTCGGGCGAACCAAGATCGCCCTCGTGGGCAACGGGTCCTGGAGTGGAAACCGCAAAAACATGGCGGGTGGCGGATTCGGCGGCCGGCACCGGACTGTTTTCGGCGAACTGGTGCGCTTCGTCCACGAGCGCAGCGATCTCCTGTTCAATACCGGCAAGTTCCGCCGCTTCCGCGAGTTTGTTTTCCAGCAAATGATTCTTCAAGCAGGCGATGGGGCAGCGCGTTTTCCATTGGTCAACTTCTGCGCGCGTCCGATAGCCGAAATCGCCCATGCCCTCGGCATGGGCACGCGTCCGATAGGTCTTGCACTCGATCAACGTCGGACCGCCGCCGCTCCGCGCCCGTTGCACCGCCTCCTGCGCGGCTTGTTGCACGGCCAGCACGTTGTTGCCGTCCACGGCCACGGCGGGCAGACCATAAGCCGCGCCACGTTCAGCCACGCGGGGATTGCCGGCTGAGTAGGAAAACGGGACCTCCGTCGCAAACTGATTATTTTCACAGACGAACAACACCGGCAATTTCCAAATGCTGGCCAGGTTGAGGCCCTCGTGAAAGGCGCCGTTGTTGACCGCGCCATCGCCAAAAAAAGCCACGGCAACATTATCGCGCTTCAGCAATTTGAAGCTGTAAGCCGCGCCCGCCGCTTGCAGAATGCACGGGCCGACGATGCCGCTGGTGCCCATCATTCCAATTTCGGGCGCGAACAAATGCATGCTGCCGCCCCGGCCCCGCGAGCAGCCCGTGGCCCGGCCATACAGCTCCGCAAAGAGTTGTTGCGGCTCCAGCCCCTTGGCCAGCGCGTGGCCGTGCCCGCGATGCGTGCTGAAGACCATATCGTCTTTGCCCAGCTCGGCGCAGACGCCCGTGGCAATCGCCTCCTGGCCGACATAGGTATGGCAAGCCCCATGGATCAACCCGCGCTGATGTGATCTGGCGAGCCGCTCTTCACAGAGCCGGATCAAAAGCATCTGACGGTAAAGCCTGACCAAATCCGATTTAATGGCTGCAACATGCATGTTGGTCTTAGAGTAAATTCCGCATCAGCAAATTGCTTACTGTTTTTGGCGTTTTCCAGCTTGTTTTATCGTCGTGGGGTCGCTCGCAAATCGCGCCAGCTTTGACCTGAAACCTGCCCGCTTGAGCACCTCCGGGTTGACGACGTTTTCCGGCGCTTCACCGCGCGCGGCACGGAGGATGCCCTCGGCCATCGCGACGCTCACCAGCCGCACTACGCGATGCGTCGTCGGCAGCCAGTGCGGAGTGAGGATGACATTGTCGAGGGCGGTCAGCGGATCCGCGGCGGGGAGGGGTTCGTGCGCGAAGACGTCCAGCCCCGCACCGGCAATCCGCCGCTCTTGCAGCGCACGCACCAACGCGTCCTGCTGCACGAGTTCACCGCGTCCGGTGTTGATGAAATAAGCCGTGGGTTTCATCAGACCGAACTCGCGTTCACCCATGCAGCCGCGCGTTGAATCAGAAAGCTCGCAATGCAGACTGACGTAATCCGACTCGCGAAGGAGTGTGTCGAGGCACGCCAACTCAACTTTGTGTGCCGCCGCTTCTTCCGGACGGCAGTGGCGCGAGCACGCCAGCACTCTCATTCCGAACGGTTCAAGCAGGCGGATGAGTTCCCAGGAAATCCGACCCAAACCCACGATGCCGAGCGTCTGACCAACGAGGTCATCGCCCGTGACGGGACCTTGAGCGCCCCAATTGCCCGAGCGGGCCATGCGTTCCTGAGCCGGCAGCCGTTTCGCTAACGCGAGGACGAACAGCATCGCCGCCGACGCCGTGGAATGTGTGAGCGTGGTGGGCGCGTTAAACACGGCCACGTCGTTCTCCGTGCAAGCGGTGAGATCAATCTTGTCGGTGCCCACGCCGGCACGACCAATGACGATGAGTCGGTTCGCTCCATTCGCAAAGCTCGCCCGCCGCACGTAAGGGCGGATGAGCACGATCCCGTCGGCTGCCGCCACGTGGTGCGGTTCGAGTTGCATGTGGTAAAGTTTTTCTCCATAAGCCGCACCGAGCGTGACCGGTGACTGATCCATGAGGAACCCGTGACGCACGTGCGGCGCGGTTTGCAGCAAGTCTTCACCCAGGTAACCCGAGGCGACCTTGCCCGCGGCATCCAAGAAATCGCCGGAATAGAAAACTTCAAACGAGCGCATGAGCGGCTACCAGTTCATGAGGTCTTTTTCCGTCGTGATCTCGACGCGTGCGTTGGGTCGCGACGTGAAATCATCGCGCAGCCGCGTGCCAAGACCGGGTTTTGCCGGCAAGGACAGATGCCCGTCCTCAATCGGTATCCGGTCCGTGACCACGTCGCCATACCAACCTTCCTCGCCGGTGTAACTGCGCACGGTTTCCATGATCAGGGCGTTTGGAATGTGCAGCATCAAATGAGCGGCGGCCCAAAGCGCGACCGGCCCGATGGTGTCGTGCGACGTGATCGGCAGGAAGTAAGTGTCGGCCAGACTGCAAATCTTGCGTCCCTCGGTAATACCGCCACCCCAGGAGAAGTCCGGCATGATGATATCGGCGGCTGGTTTCTCGACCCAGGGGCGGACGTTGTAGCGGGTGAACACGCGCT
>CAYIOH010000439.1:0-3989 GCA_964364975.1 uncultured Bifidobacteriaceae bacterium | reverse complement strand
TTTCAAGGTCATCGAAGGCAAAAACGGCGACGCCTACATCGAGGTGCAGGTGGGAGACAAGACGGAGCAGTTCGCGCCCCAGCAACTTTCCGGCTTCGTCCTCGCCAAAATGAAGGCCGACGCCGAGGCCTATCTCGGCGAGAAAATCACGCAGGCCGTCATCACGGTCCCGGCCTACTTCAACGACTCGCAACGCCAGGCCACGAAGGACGCTGGCAAGATTTCCGGGCTCGATGTCTTGCGCATCATCAATGAGCCGACCGCCGCGTCGCTGGCCTACGGCCTCGACAAGAAGAAGGACGAGAAGATCGCGGTCTATGACCTGGGCGGCGGCACGTTCGATATTTCGGTTTTGGAAATCGGCGATGGCGTGTTCGAGGTGAAGGCCACCAACGGCGACACACATCTCGGCGGTGACGATTGGGACAACAAGCTGATGGATTGGATTCTCGACGAGTTCAAACGCGATTCCGGCATGGATTTGCGCAAGCAGCCCGACGCGCTCCAACGCATCAAGGAAGAAGCCGAGAAAGCCAAAATCGCACTCTCCAGTTCGACGCAATACGACATCAATCTGCCGTTCATCACCGCGGACGCAAGCGGGCCGAAGCACATTGCGATGAAGCTCACGCGCGCGAAGATGGAGCAACTCACGGACAGCCTTTTCGAGCGCACCATCAAGCCCGTGCAAGCCTGCTTGAACGACGCCGGCATCTCGGCGGACAAGATTGACGAATTTGTGCTCGTCGGCGGCATGACCCGCATGCCGCGCGTGGTTGAAACCGCGCACAAGCTGGTCAACAAGCCGCCGCATCAAGGCGTGAACCCGGACGAAGTCGTCGCCGTGGGCGCGGGCATTCAAGGCGGCGTGCTCAAGGGTGAAGTGAAGGACGTGCTCCTGCTTGATGTGACGCCGTTGTCGCTCGGCATTGAGACGCTCGGTGGGGTGTTCACCAAACTCATCGAGCGCAACACCACGATCCCGTCGCGAAAATCGGAAATTTTCTCCACCGCCAGCGACAATCAGCCGGGCGTGGAAGTTCACGTGCTCCAGGGCGAACGCCAGTTCTCCAAGGACAACAAGACCATCGGCAAGTTTCATCTCACGGACATTCCGCCCGCGCCGCGCGGCGTGCCGCAGGTCGAGGTGACGTTCGACATTGACGCCAACGGCATTTTGCACGTCGGCGCGAAAGACCTTGGCACGGGCAAGGAACAGAAGATCACCATCACAGCCAGCAGCGGTCTCTCGAAGGACGAAGTCGAGAAGATGCGCAAGGACGCCGAGGCGCACGCCGACGAGGACAAGCAGCATCGCGAGGAAGTCGAGACGCGCAACGAAGCCGACAACGCGGTGTATCGCTCCGAGAAAATGCTCAAGGACAACGCCGATAAAATTTCCGGCGACGACAAGGGCAAGATTGAAAGCGCCGTCACGGCGGTGAAGGAAGCGCTCAAGGGCAGCGATGCCGCCGCGATCAAATCCGCGAGCGAGAAGCTGAACGAAGCGTGGCAGGCCGTGAGCGCCGAACTTTACAAGGCGGCGGCGGCTAAAGCGCAGGCGGGCAAGACGCAATCCGGCACGAGCGGCGAGGAAGCCAAGCCGGAAGAGAAATCGGACAAGAAGGACGAAGGTCCGATCATTGACGCCGAGGTTGTGGACGAGAAGAAGTAGGCAAGAAAGGAAAAATATGGCCTTGTCTTACAATCAAATAGGAAACGAACTTCGAGAACGCAAACGTAAACTCACGTTGGCAGAGCAAACTTGCCGAGCTTTCGTGCAGAAGGCAATCGAGCGACTGAAGGAAGAACTCGGCTACCCGGACGACGCAATAACTTTCTACAAGAAAACGACCGACGGCGTTTACGTCTTGGCTGGAGACCTAGATCAAATTCATCTTTTTAGTGATGGGTATTTTCATGTTGGATTAGGAATTGAATATCGTTCTCCAGCAAATGACGGTGTCCACGATAAGGTGTTGCTAAAGTTGAAACTTGGCCAAGTGGGCGACGGAATTGACGCCAGCATTGAAGGAACGCCGATCAAGGGCAAGATGCCTACGCTTCGTGATGGGGAGGCCTTTATTGGTTTTGTCCATCAACTCGCCACGTTGCTGGGAGAAATCTATTCCAAGGAATTTGAGGCCTTTCTCTCGGGCAAACGCGATGAACAACACCCAGCCCACGAAACTGCGAAACGGCTCATTCAAAATCACATTGATGAGCAATATGCTCCGCGGTTGCAAAAGGCTGCATGACACAATCCGGCAGGCCAAGGCATATGAAAACGATTCCGGCAATTCTCCTTGTCTGTGTTGCGACATTCGCTCTGGCTGGTGGCTGTTCACCCAGACAGGACCCTCCACCGGCACCAACAGGCGGTACAATTGGGCGGTTCCAACTATTGCATGCCGTTGTCGAAATCGGTGGCGACAAAGAATCTGTGCTGTTCAAAATCGACTCCTCCACGGGCGAAACTTGGCGCTATACTCAAATGACGTTCAAATTGACAAACGGTGCTCCGGTCGGGTGCGATGGGTGGAGCGCAATTGGAGACTACGGCGAGGCATACGAGAGGCTGACAAAGGCAGTCGGGTTGCCCGGGCAAACCAGTAGTAAGAAGCAACAATGATACTATCCGGTCGGGCGGCGGGATTTGATCTTTGAAAATGAAAAAGCGCACGGTCAAGCAAAGCAGGAAGACGCGGGTTTATCTCGCGCCTGCCAACCTTGCTGTGCCCGCGCGGCAGCCAACCGTCGCCCCGCTGCCGCGCGTGTATCTCGACAGCACGATTCCGAGCTACTATTTCGATGAGCGTCCCGAATTGATCACGCTCATCAATGTCACGCGGGATTGGTGGGACAACGAGCGCGCGGCTTACGACGTGTGGATTTCACCGGCGACGTTGGATGAACTCGAAGCCGGCGAGCATCCGTACAAGGATAAAATCCTGGAACTGGTGCGCCCGCTTAAGGTGCTTGATGAAGTGCCAGTCATTGCTAAAATAGCCGACCGCTACATCAAAGAAACATTGATGCCGGCCAAGGCCGGTGGCGATGCGACGCATCTGGCTTTCGCCTCGTTTTATCGTTTTGATTATTTGTTGACCTGGAATTGCGTTCATCTTGCCAATGGCAACAAGCGACGGCACCTTGAAGTGATCAACCAGCGGCTGGAATTGCCCGTGCCGCAAATCCTGACTCCTTTGGAGTTGTTTCACGAAACTTTATGAGCATTGAAATCGGACTCGAATACAAACGCCGCGCGCAGGCCAAAATGTATGCGCGTTGCAAAGGCGACATGAAAAAGTTTTCCCGCTTGTGCGAGGAAGCCGTGACGCGCATCGAGCGCGAGCGCGGATTTAAGTTCAAGCGCGGCGTGCCGTCGGGCTGGACGCCGCCAAAGATCAATTGGAAGAATTTGGCGAAAGCACATTAAACAATTTTCCCGTCCGCTCGGGCGGCGGGATTTGATTACATCAAACAACCAAACCAAACAGAAAAAACTATGGCACTGAACATCAAACCCCTCGGAGACCGCATCCTCGTTGAGCCGGTCGAAGAGAAGGAAACCAAAAAGGGCGGCATCATCATCCCCGATACCGCCAAGGAAAAGCCCCAGGAAGGCGTCGTCATCGCGCTCGGCACGGGCAAGACCGACGACAACGGCAAAAAAGTCCCCTTCGAAGTCAAGAAGGGCGACCGCGTGCTCGTCTCCAAATACGGCGGCACAGAAATCAAGCTGGACGGCAAGGAGTACAAGATTTTTGGCTCCGACGACCTGCTCGCGATCATTGGCTGATCGCATCCATCAACCATCAACCATCAACTAAGAACCAAACATTATGGCAGCAAAACAACTACTGTTCGATGAAGCCGCGCGTCAGGCGATTCTGCGGGGCGTTTCCAAACTCTCCCGCGCCGTCACCGCGACCCTCGGCCCCAAAGGCCGCAACGTCGTCCTCGACAAGAAGTTCGGCTCGCCGACC
>CAYIOH010000438.1:0-3990 GCA_964364975.1 uncultured Bifidobacteriaceae bacterium | reverse complement strand
TGTAAACCTGCCGCAACAGGTTCACCTGCGAGGCCGCTGGAATGGTTGGGGTTTTCTTTTTCGTCCCTGCCGTGTGGCAGAGCCAAACCAATCATGCCAGCATTTTTCAAAAACCTGTGCGTTGCGTGTGGCGCTTTTTTACGGCTGGAAAGTGGAAGAGTTCGGGGTTACGAACTGTGCCCGTCGCAGCGGTGTGGTTCTCGTTCATATTCACCCAAT
Organism: uncultured Bifidobacteriaceae bacterium; assembly: GCA_964364975.1. GTDB lineage: Bacteria > Verrucomicrobiota > Verrucomicrobiia > Limisphaerales > JADLHS01 > JALOTT01. The sequence continues at coordinate 3,771 of CAYIOH010000438.1, read as the reverse complement.
AGACATTGGGCCGAGACCACGGTTGCGACTTTTCTTAATGAAATTTTTGGGTTAGGGGACGACCGTGAAACCAACTCTGGCCAGAAGCAAGACAATGGAAATGGCAAGCGGTTTAATCGGGTTGCCGACAGTCTTGGAGTGGCGGGGATACGACGGAGGCTGGAAAAATTTCTTTTGGCCGGGCGTCTCTCCATGTTCACTGTGCGGCGATGAAAGCTGTGATTCTGGCCGCCGGCAAGGGCACGCGCATGAAGGAACTGACCAACGAAGTTCCGAAACCGATGCTCAAGGCGCAGGGCAAACCGATCTTGGAACACATCATTGGCGGTATTCTCGCCGCCGGCGTGCGCGACATCTTCATCGTTACGGGCCATCGCGCCGAAACCATCGAAGGTCATTTTGGCGACGGCGCGAAGTGGGGTGCGCGCGTCGCTTACGGTCGGCAGGTCGTGCAGGACGGCACGGGCAAGGCGCCGGAGGTGGCGAGAGCGTTCGTCGGCAACTCGCCGTTCATTCTAACGTACGGAGACATTCTCGTAAAACCGGAGACTTACGCGCAAATGATCCAACGTTTCGACGACGGCGATTTTTCCGGCATTATCACCGTCACGCGCGGCGAAGACGTGACGAAGGGCGGACTGAACTTTTTCGACGAACAGTTCTGTCTGAAGCGGCTCATCGAAAAACCAACGCTCGCGCAACTCGAAGAACTTCATCGCGAAGGCTGGCTGAAGCCGGGCGATCCGGTTTGGTACAACGCAGGCATTTACCTCTTTCGTCCGTTGGTCTTTGAGTTCACGGCCAGGCTTCAAAAATCTCAGCGCGGTGAATACGAACTGACCGACGCCATCATTGGGCTGATTTCGTCGGGCCATCGCATGGCCGGTTTGGAAATTCAGGGTCGTTGGGTGGACGTGCGCGACCCAGAGGTGTTGGCACAGTTGGAACGCGAATCGTAGCGCCGCTTTTCGGTCCTGCAAAAAATGTCTAACCTTTACCAAATTTCGCGGGGACGCTTTTCTTTCAAAACGCCAACTTCATTCGTGACAGTGCAGGCGAAAGGCCTGCGATGCGGCGCAACACGGTTGGTGACGCCGCCAGAACGATTATGAATGCGACGCTTGCCAGTCCCCAGAAGAAGCGGTTGCAGTCCGTGCTCGACCACGCCAGCGGCGACAAACGCTTCAAGATTCTGGAAGTCCACATGAAGAAGCACCAGTTCCGGCACGACGCCCTGATCGAGGTGCTCCACAAGGCGCAGGAATTGTTCGGTTGCCTCGAAGATGATTTGCTGTTGTTCGTCGCCTACAAGCTCAAGCTGCCACCCAGCCGCGTGTACGGCGTGGCCACGTTTTACCACTTTTTCACGCTCAAGCCGAAAGGCGCGCACACGTGCGTCGTCTGCATGGGCACGGCGTGTTACGTCAAGGGCGCGAACAAGGTCCTCAGCTCCATCCAGGAGAAACTCAAGATCAAGCCGGGCGAAACGACGGCGGACAACCAGGTTTCGCTCATGACGGTGCGTTGCATCGGCGCGAGCGCCCTCGCGCCGGTGGTGGTTTATGACGGCATCGTCAGGCCGCATGAGACGGCTGAGGCCGCGCTCGAACAAATCAAGAATTGGAGATAAACCATGGTTCTCAACGATCTCCTTCAAATCAAAGAACAGGAACGGGCCGGACGGAAGAAATTCACCCTCCGCTGCTGCATGGGCGCCGGTTGCATGTCGTGCGGTTCAAAGGGCGTCAAGGAACAACTTGAAAAAGCTGTCGCCGACGCGGGACGGCAAAACGAAGTCGAAGTGCGCGGCGTCGGCTGCTTGAAACTCTGCTGCGAAGGGCCGCTCGTTGCCGCCGATCCGCAGAATTCGCTCTACGTCAAGGTCAACGCGCAAAACGCGCCTTCGATCATCGCCGCGCTCAACCCCGACACGAGTGTCGGGGTCAACGGCGGCAGTGCGAACGTCGCGCAAACCGATCCCAACGCGGCGTTTTTCAAGAAACAGTTGTCCATCGTGCTCGCGAACAGCGGGGTGATTGATCCGGAGCGCATCGAAAGTTACATCGCTGCGGACGGCTATCAGGCGTTGCACGAAGCGTTGCACGAAATGACGCCCAAGGACGCCGTCGAGGCGATGGTGAAGAGCGGTTTGCGCGGGCGCGGCGGTGCGGGTTTCCCCACCGGACTCAAGTGGGGCACGGTTGCCAAATCGCCCGGAGAAAAGAAATACGTCATCTGCAATGCCGACGAGGGCGACCCCGGCGCGTTCATGGATCGCAGCGTGCTCGAAGGCGATCCGCACTGCGTGCTCGAAGGTATGGCCATCGCCGCTTACGCGGTCGGCGCGGATCAGGGCTTCATTTACGTGCGCGCCGAATATCCGCTCGCCATCAACCGGTTGCAGACCGCCATCAAACAGGCCAAACAACTCGGCGTGCTCGGCAGCGGCATCTTTGAGTCGCCGTTCAGCTTCAACATCGATCTGCGCATGGGCGCGGGCGCGTTTGTCTGTGGCGAAGAAACCGCGCTGATGGCTTCGGTCGAAGGCAAGCGCGGCACGCCGCGACCGCGGCCACCATTCCCGGCGGAGAGCGGCTTGTGGGGTTGCCCCACGCTCATCAACAACGTCGAGACCTTCGCCAACGTCCCGCCCATCTACCGCAGTGGCGCGGAATGGTTCGCCAGCATCGGCACGGAAAAGAGCAAGGGCACGAAAGTTTTTGCGCTCGCCGGCAAGATTAAGAACACCGGCCTCATCGAAGTGCCGATGGGCACACCGCTTTGCACCATCGTCGAAGAAATGGGTGGCGGCGCGCCGGATGGCGGCCGGATCAAGGCCGTGCAAACCGGAGGATCATCGGGCGGCTGCATTCCGGCGCAGCACCTCGACACGCCGGTGGATTATGAATCGCTCACCAAGCTCGGCTCGATCATGGGTTCGGGCGGCATGATTGTGATGGACGACAGCACCAGGATGGTGGACGTCGCGCGGTTCTTCATGGAGTTCTGCATGGAGGAGTCGTGCGGCAAGTGCCTTCCCTGCCGGGCCGGCACGGTGCAGATGCACAATCTGCTCGACAAGATTCTCAAACGCAAAGCCACCGCGCGCGACTTGGCGAAGTTGGAAGAACTTTGCGACATGGTGAAGAACACCAGCCTGTGTGGCCTCGGCCAGGCCGCGCCGAATCCCACCCTGAGCACGCTGCGTTTTTTTCGCAACGAATACGAGGAGTTGCTGCAACCGGATACGTTTGGCCCGCGCGGCAACGGTGAGGCAGCCAAGCAGCCCGCGGTCGCGGCAAAGTAACCGGAGAATTTTATGGCTGCCAAGACACTGACCATTGACGGCAAACAAATCAGCGCCGAGGAAGGCGCGACGATTTTGCAGGCGGCAGAAGAAGCGGGCGCACAGATTCCGACGTTATGCCATCTCGAAGGCGTGTATGACGTGGGCGCGTGCCGCCTTTGCCTCGTGGAAGTCACCGGTGCGCCGAAGCTGCTCCCGGCCTGCACGACGAAGGTCGCCGAAGACATGGAAATCAAGACGGACAGCGAGCGCCTTCGCAACTACCGGCGGATGATCCTCGAACTGCTCTTTGCCGAGCGGAATCACGTCTGCGCTGTGTGCGTGTCCAACGGCCATTGCGAATTGCAGACACTCGCCTACTCGAACGGCATGGATCACGTCCGTTACGAATACACCTTCCCGAAATGGACCGTGGACAACACGCACGCGTTGTTCGGCATGGACCACAACCGCTGCGTGCTCTG
>CAYIOH010000437.1:0-3999 GCA_964364975.1 uncultured Bifidobacteriaceae bacterium | reverse complement strand
TCAGAAATAAATTTTAGCAAACACTGATCAGAGACTTAACCGGACACCCGTGAGTCAATCTAAATACTGTGTTTGGCGGCCAGTTCACTGACCACCATCTTGCCGTGTACAACCGGGTGACTGCACCGACAGACAACGGCAGGTTTATTGGCGTGACAGAAGGTACCGGGCCGGGCACTGCCCGGTTCGCTTTAGGACGACAAGAGGACAACTTCATGCTGGACGGTCCCATGAACGGATGTGGTCCATCCCTTGCTGATAATGTATCGGGTGACTTTCAAGGTTTCTTAGGGGGCTCCCGAGGAAGCGATGGATTCTATACCGTTACCCGGTCATCCATTACGTTGCGACCATGGTGGTGTGCAGCTGAAAAGAATCCAACGCAAAATGTATTTGTGTTGGCGCGAAACCTTCAAGGAAGCCCGGCGAACTATACAACTGCGAACCTCGCCTTCGCCTCGTTCGGGTGGGGATTTACCTCAAACCAGCTTTACCAGTTGCGAGCCGCCGTGAATGCTTACCAAGCAATGCTCGAACGGCAAGTGCCATGAAATTCAAACTGTTCAATCTGAACTGATAGGAAATTGCTTTATTGACGCTCCGCGGTTTATGGAGAATTGCTCTTGCGGCGCGTTCATTTGCCGACGATTCCCCGCCTTTGTCGGCTCACGGCGAGGTTTTTTTAGGTCCTTGGGCGCGCCCAACCTTACGTGATTCGTCTGCACCAAGAATTATTTCAACAAATCTCGCTGCCAAGTCATCAACTCCGGCGCGTGGGTGTCCCAACTGTGCGCGAGATCCGCGAGCGTGGCGCGACTGGCAATGAGCGTGGGGTCAATATCCAGCCGGTGCGCGTGCGCGTTGCGGCGGCGCTCCAACTCGCCGAATCGGCGTCGCTCGGCCTCGTTTGGACGGCGGCTGGTGTGCCGTAAAAGTCCGGGGTGTTGGTCGGCGGAAAGTTTCAGCCCGGCTTGGATGGCTCGCGCCAGCCCCTCGCGGCGGCGCGGCGTGAGATGGCGCGGCACGAGCGGCTCGATGGGCAGATGCGCGGCGGTCGCGCCGGCGAGGTCCACGAGCAGGTCGTGGCTCAGGATGAAAAACGGCGGACGATTCGCGGCGAGGGCTTCAGTTTCGCGCCATTGCCAGAGTTCGCGTAGCACGGCGAGCGCCGGGCGGCTTAACGCGTGGCTGCCTTTGACGCGCCAAACGGAATCCAGATCCACGGGACAGAGCCGCGTGGATTCACCTATGAGCCGGGCGCAGGCTTCCTGATGCCAGGCGAGGCGACCTTTTTGTTGGAGTTCAAGCTTCAGCTTGTCAGAAAGCGGTTTGAGGTAATGAGTGTCGTGGCGGGCGTATTGTTCCATTTTTTCGGTGAGCGGGCGGCGCGCCCAGTTCGCCTTCTGCGAACCCTTCTCCAGTTTCACGCCCAAATAAGTGTCGAGGAGCGATTGCAGGCCGAACTGCCGTTGGCCCAGCAGTCGCGCGGCGAGCATGGTGTCAAAAATGGCCGCAGGCACAAACTCGTGGTGCTTGCGCAGCAGGCGCAGATCGTAGTCCGCGCCGTGCATGATGAGTTCGTGGGCGTTGAGCGCGTCCAGGAGCAGGTCGAGGTTGAGGCGCGCGAGCGGGTCAATCAGCCGGTCGCCGGCGACGGTGCTGATTTGAATCAGGCAGACCTTTTCCGGGTAGGCGTGCAAGCTGTCGGCTTCCGTGTCCACCGCGATCCATTCGGCAGCACGCACGACGTGGAGGAAGGCGGCGAGCTTTTCGTCCGTGTCAATCACGGCGCGAAGATAGAGTGACGGTCAAGGAGTGACAAGCGGTGGAACAGGGGTGGAACAACGCGTAGTGGCGTGGGCCTCGCGCCTACGGGACGACGACAACCGGGTGCCTGCCCCTCTTCAACTGACAACTTGCCAACACCCAACCCAACCCGTTAACTTTTGCCAATGAATCTAGCGATTGCGTTCGCCGAATCGGTAAAGAAGCGTCCCGGGAAAGTCGCCATGTTCTGGGGCGAGGATGAGTTCACATTTGCCGCGCTGCTCGCACAGTCGCAGACGGTGGGGCGACGGCTCATGGAGCAATTCGGCGTGAAGCCGGGCGACCGCGTGGCGTTGTGGTTGAAGAATTGCCCGGAGTTCGTGCCGGCATTCTTTGGCATTCTGAACGCGGGCGCAGTGGTCGTACCGATCAACAATTTCCTCAAACCCGACGAGGTGAGTTACATGCTGCAGGACGCGGGCATTGACTTGCTGATCACCGATGCGGAGTTGGGAGCGCACTTTCCGGCGCTCGCGATGGCCAGACCGGGACTGAGGTTGTTCCTGGTGGAGGATTCTGTGGTGGTTGGCAGCGGTACGAACCAGAGGACGGATGGCAAGGAGGGCTTACGAAACGAATCCGACCTGGCTGTCATCATTTACACCTCCGGCACCACGGGGCGGCCCAAGGGTGCGATGCTTTCTCACGGCAATTTGCTCCATAACGTCGAGAGCTGCCGGCTCGTGCTCGAAACGGTGGAGTTGGACCGGTTCGCGGTGTTGCTGCCGCTTTTTCACAGTTACATGCTCACGGTGGGCATGTTGCTCCCTTTGCTGGTGGGCGGCACGATGGTGCTGGTAAAATCCCTCAACCAGCCGCATCAAATTCTCAAAGAGGTTTGCCAGCGGCAGGCGACGGTGCTGCCGGCGATTCCGCAGTTTTACCGCGCGCTGGTGAACGCGACGATCCCCGCGGTTCCCTTCCGGCTTTGCGTCAGCGGGTCGGCGCCGTTGCCAGTGCAGATACTTAAGGCTTTCGAGGCGAAATTCAAAATCCCGCTTATCGAAGGTTACGGGTTGAGCGAGGCCAGCCCGGTCGTGACCAAGAATCCCATCCACGGTGAACGCAAGCCCGGTTCGATTGGCCTGCCGATTCCGCACGTCGAGGTCAGCGTGCAGGACGATGCTGGCCGGATGCTGGGCGTGAACGAGAATGGCGAAATCTGCGTTCGCGGCGGCAACGTGATGCTCGGCTACTGGAACAAGCCGGAAGAAACCGCTCAAGCCATCCGTGACGGCTGGCTGTTGACCGGTGACATCGGCTATAAAGACGCCGACGGCTACTATTTCATCACGGACCGAAAAAAGGACATGCTATTGGTCAACGGCATCAACGTTTATCCCCGCGAAATCGAGGAAGTGCTCTATCAGTTTCCCGGCGTGAAAGAGGCGGCGGTGGTCGGATGGCCTGATGCGCGCAGGGGAGAGCAACCAGTGGCGTTCGTTGCGCCGAATGAAGGCGTGACGTTGGACGAAAAGGCTTTGATGCTGTTCGTGCGCCAGAAGCTGGCGGATTACAAAGTGCCCAAACGGGTGAATTTCATGCCCGCCTTGCCGCGCAACGCAATGGGCAAAATCTTGAAAACAGCTCTGCGAAAACCGCCAACCGAACCTCAAAACCCGGTCTGAGCCAACGATGCAGTTGGGTTTCGGGAGAGAGAGCGATCCCATTTTTCAACTGAATCGTTTGGTAAAGCCAGCGACACCGGCTTTCGGGAAGGGTGGTAAATCGTGCCTTTGGCTGGCCTTGGAGGGGGGAGAGCGGACTATGGTTTCTCTGGTAGCCTGTGTCCAATTGCCTTGTTCTCAATGTGTTAGGCTTGGACTGCTCCATCGGTTTCGCCCGCCTGAAGCCTTGAGCAAACGGGCTTTTCCCGGTTGACGCTGCCACCACCCGCCCCTAACCTTTGCGGGCAACCACCGGGCGCATGGTGCGTCAGGACGGAAAGATTTTATGGCCGAAGGATATTGCGTTAAGTGTAAAGCCAAGAAAGAAATCGCCAACGGCGTCGAGGAAGTGATGAAAAACGGGCGCAAGGCGATCAAAGGCAAGTGCCCCACGTGCGGCACGGTGATGTTCAAGATTCTGGGCGGCAAAACCGCACCCACAGCCGCCAACCCTGCCAACCCATCCGCCGCCGCCTAGCCATGCCTCAGCAACTTGCCTACGTCA
>CAYIOH010000436.1:0-4005 GCA_964364975.1 uncultured Bifidobacteriaceae bacterium | reverse complement strand
TCCGTTCTGGGCCTGGTGCGGGTCGATGCACTATGTGGCGGCGCGGCTTCAATGGGATGTCAACGCCGATGTTGACCGCATCCTCGACGAGTTTCACCGTGACTGCTTCGGCGACGTGGCCGCGTCCATGCGGGCGTTTCACGAGGCGTGCGAGCGGTACTGGACGCGGCCCCGACGGGGCAAGTGGTTCGAGGGGCTTGAGAACCTCGCGCTGGAGGAGGCAATGGCGGATGCGGCGATCCTCAGCGAGGCCCGGGGCCACTTGGAGAAGGCGCTGGCCGAGACGAAGGACCCGCTCGTGCGCAGCCGTATCGCCTGGCTGAAGAAAGGCTTCGATTTCACGACGGCGGTCGCCGATGCGTTCGATGCGAAGAAGACCGCAGCCGCTTCCCCCAACGCCCTGGAGCGGCTCCTGCTGGCGGCGGGCGCGGTCGAGACTGCCCACGAGGGACTCTTGACCGAGCCGGCGTATGTCCACACCTATTATGAGCGGGGCGCGCGGTTCGACGGCAAGTGCTGGAGGTGGTTCAAAGGACCGCTCCGAACGGCGGCCGAGGCGCGTTGGACGGAACTGCACCGGTCGCTTCCGGCTGCGGAAGCCGACGCCAAGTGGAAGGTGGTCGCCGCCGAGTCCGGCCTGACCCGCTGGCTGGAGCGCCGCCGGTGGGAGTTCAACTTCAATTCTTCGGGACACTAGAAATGAACAGATTCGTCTTCTCTGCCGTATTAATTCTCTGCGGCGCCGCCTCGCTGCCAGGTCAAAGTGCCTCCTCCGAAGCCATGCGCCGCGCCAGCGCGCTCCGACTGTTCGGCGTGGAAATCGGCGGGCCGGAGGACGGCTTCAGCCTCACCAACCGTTTGCATTTTGAATCGGCCCGGCAGACGGAAGCAAACTGCATTGATCTGCGCCCCATCTGGTCCACGTTGGAGCCGCACCCCGGCGAGTATGACTGGTCGAGTCTGGACGCTGGCATGAGCAACGCGGCCGCCGTCGGCCTGCCAGTCACCATCACCCTGCGCTTCTTCGATCGCCAGGTGCCGGAGTGGCTGCTCAGCGAAAACATGCTCGATCAGGATGGCCGGACGCATTTCGGGTACAGCGGCTTTGATTCGCGCAGCCCGTCCTACTGGGGGCCGCAGGCGCGCGCCTCGTACCTGCGGCTCATCGAGGCGGTGGTCCAACGCTACCGGACGAATCGCGCGATCCTGGCCTGGCAGTTCTTCTACGGCTACAACGATTCGTTCTACCTCGGCATGTGGCAGAACCGGGAAACGATTTACGACTACTCGGAGTTCTCGCAGGTGAAGTACCGCCAATACCTGGCCCAAGTTCGGAAGTTCAGCCTAGAGCAGCTCAACAGACGTTACGGCGCACGCTACCGGCGCTGGGACGAGGTGAGCCAGCCCAAGCCGACGTTCGGCCGCTTGAACGTGACGCGCGCCTGGCACGACTTCCAAGACTACCGGATGTGGAGCATCGAGCGGATGTTCGACGACATGTTCGGCACTGTGCGGCGGCTGGATGATCGTCCCCTGATCATGTACTACGGCGGTTCGCTCCATCACGCGGCACACCAGTTGAGCGTCTATGACATCGGCCTGCGGCTGTTGCGCAAGCACGGCGGCGCGCTGGACGTCACCTGCTTCGAGGACCCCGTGCCGGCGGAAATCGGCGCGGGCATCGTCCGCAGCTACCGCGTGCCCCGGATGGCCGAGGCCTGGCAAGTGCCGCCACCTGCGCCCGACTTCGGGCGCCTGTTCTTCCACGCGTTCGCTCACGGCGTGCGCGCCTACCAGTTGGTCGGCAACTGGGAGAAGATGGCACCGACGCCTGAAGGCGTGAACATGGGCGGGGCGCGGCGGGACGCGGCTGCTGTTGACTGGCAGAAGCAGGCGCCCACACGTGACGAATTCGTCCGCATGCGGCGCGTCTTCCTGGAGATGGCCGAAACTGAACCGGTGCGGGCACGGGTCGCCGGCCTGTTCTCCTACCGTTCGATTCTTTCGCACGTCCCGGCGCGGCATTACATCAATCCCACGCTGGCGATGATCCCCGTGCTGCAAGAACACCAGTATTCGCTCGACTGGCATTCGGATCTGTCGCCGCTCGACGATCTGGAGCGCTACCCGGCCCTGCTGGATGCCAACTCGGAGGTGCTCGAACGCCGCGTCTTCGAGCGGCTGGCGGCTTACGTCAAGAAGGGCGGTCGCTTGGTGTTGCTGCCGCGCTCCGGCCGCTACGCGCTCGAAGATGGTCGCCCAGACTACCCACTGTTGAAGCGGCTGGGCCGGGCCAAGCAGGGTGACGGACCTTTGGAGACATGGTCACACGGCAAGGGACAAGTCATGCGCGTCACCGGCGAGATGGAATGGCCCTCACCGGATGGAACCCAAACTTTGATGAAGCTGATGGAATGGCTGCGGGTGGAGCGCCCCGTCACGGCGACCCCCGGCGTATTGGCCACGGTCAACCGCGGGCGTCAAGGCCAGCTTTACGTCACACTGCTGAGGCAAAAGGCCGAGTCCGGCAGCGGAACGTTTCAGTTGCGAGCCGGGTTGCTCGCGCCGGGACAGCGGTATCGGGTTTCCAACCTGTTCGAGGACAAGCCGGAGCCACTCCTGGTGGAGGCGGCGACGCTGGAGCAGGGCTTCCCGGTAAGTTTCACTGCCCACGAGTTGAAAGTGCTCAAGCTGACTCCGGAGTAAGGGAGTCCCGCGCGCTCCGATTTAGGCGGACACTGTTCCTTGGATGCGAGATGCCCGTGCCCATGCGAGGTTGTCGCACTCAGTCCCTCAATCCCTCCCGCTCTGCTGCGTCACTCCGATTCATACGCCGACCACTTTCGAAAAATCAAAATCCGCCAGTTTGCCCTCGAAGAAGAAGATTGCTCCGTGAATGGAAGCGGCTTCACCCGGCTCCAAGTCTTTGAACTTCGGATCGGCATGCATGCACGGGTGGTTGGGGTTGCCGATCAGCGAGAGCGTGTCCTTGTGCCAGGTCATGCCCACCCAGCGTTCGGCCAGGTTCGAGCGCGTGACCATGACGGGCCAGTCCGCCACCGGCTTGCCTTTGGTGCGCCAGCCCACCCGGTACGGACTGGTGCCCGGCGGCAGCTCGCGCGCCTGGCTCAGCGTCACCCAGCCTGTCTCCGGCACATGCACAAATTTGTTGTCGCGCGTGTAGTCGGAAAATTCCCGGATGCCGCGCAGATACGCGCAAGTTTGCAACTCGATGTTTTTCAACGCTTGGGCGCTGCCGTTCTTGAGATGTAATTCGAGCGCAATCCGCGTGTCGTTTTGCTTCGTCACGCTCCCGCCGAAAATGACGCCGTTGGGCAGTTGCCGGTCGAACGCGATGCCGTTCGGCACTACCCGCCACGGCACTTTCGGTAAATCCGGGAACACCGCCTCGATCCCCGGATTCACGTGGCTCAGATAAAGCAGTCCCTGGCTGGTGAAGATCGCTTCGGGAAAATCCAGCCAAAGATAATCCTGGCTGGGCCAGGCCGGGCTGACCCACGCGATCTGCTCCCAGGGATAATGGGGCCGCCAGTGGCCCGGTTGGATGCGAATGCCTTTGGCGTGGGTTTCGTAAGTGTCGCCGGGTTTGTTCGTGCCGCCACTCGGCGCAGTTGACGCGGCGGTCTTGGGCTGGCCTTCTGCCGAAAAGGCGCCAGCGGAAGAGATGATGGCAGCCGTGGCTCCGCTCGCTTTCAGGAACGCGCGTCGGGATATTGTTTCGTCAGTGGGGGAACGGTGGATGACTTGTTTCATTGGATGGAGGTTTTGTTTTGGTTCAATTGAATTTGCCATTGTGCTGCCGGTGGCCTCGTGGCCTGGCGAGCCGGAGGATTCAAGGTTCCTGTTTCAAAGCCGAAAGGGAACCTCCGGAAACTGTTTTTCGGAGTTGGGTTGATGGTGGCCGTTCGGTTTTCGGTGTGGCTGGATTCATGGCGGCTCCTTCCGTTTGTGTTTTCCTGACGTTTGATCCTTCATGGTTGCTTG
>CAYIOH010000435.1:0-4012 GCA_964364975.1 uncultured Bifidobacteriaceae bacterium | reverse complement strand
GTGCAACGCAAAGTCACTGAGCGCGTTGGCGCAGAGCAGGGCAGCATTTTCGACGCTCATCTGCTGGTGCTCGAAGACCCGGTGCTGATTGACGAAGCGGTCAAACTCATCCGCGAGCAGAAAGTCAACGTCGAGCACGCGTTTCAAACCGTGGCCGAGCGCTACACCGCCGCGCTGGCGAAGGTGGACGACGAATATCTGCGCGAACGCGCCAGCGATATGCGCGACGTGACCGCGCGCGTGCTCAACAATCTGATCGGCCACGAGGAAGAAGTGGACCTGCGCCATCTCAAGGAGCCGTGCATCATCATCGCGCACGACCTCACGCCATCGAAAACCGCGCTGCTGGATCGCCAGCATGTCTTGGGCTTCGCGACCGACATCGGCAGCAAGACTTCCCACACGGCCATCATGGCGCGCTCGCTCCGGATTCCGGCGGTGGTTGGGTTGAAGAACGCGAGCGAGAAACTGGAAACCGGCCAGTTCGTGTTGCTCGACGGCTTCAATGGCGTCATCGTCATCAATCCCACCGACCAGACGCTGTTCGAATATGGCCAACTCGTCCGCCGGCAGGCCTCGCTCGAAGAAAAGTTGCGCGAGGTGGTCGGCCAGCCCGCGGTCACGCTCGATAATCATCGCATTTTGCTCTCCGCCAACGTCGAGCAGGCGGGCGACACCGAAGCCGTCAAAGCCGCCGGCGCGGAGGGCGTGGGTTTGTTCCGCACGGAATATTTATTTATCAACCGCGATGCGCCGCCCGGCGAAGAGGAACAATTCCAGGCCTACCGGCAGGCTGCCGCCGCGCTCAAACCGCAGCCGGTCGTAATTCGCACGCTCGATCTGGGCGGGGACAAACTGCTCTCGTCGCTCGCCGTGCCGACGGAGATGAATCCGTTTCTTGGCTGGCGGGCGATTCGCTTTTGTCTCGAGCAGGTTGACATTTTCCGCGCCCAGCTTCGCGCCATTTTGCGGGCCAGCGCCGAGGGCAACGTTAAGCTGATGTATCCAATGATCTCTGGCCTCGACGAATTGAACCAGGCCAACGCGCTGCTCGCGCGCTGCAAGGAAGAATTGCGCGCGGAAAACGTCCCGTTCGACGACCGCATGGAAGTCGGCGTGATGATCGAGACGCCGTCGGCGGCGTTGATCGCGGAATCGCTGGCCCGGCGCGTGCAATTTTTCAGCCTCGGCACGAACGACCTGATTCAATACACGCTGGCCGTGGACCGGATGAACGAGAAAATTGCGCACCTCTACGAACCAACGCACCCGGCGATTCTGCGCCTCATCAAGAACACCGTGGACGCCGCGCACGCGCAAAAAGTCCGGGTGAGCGTCTGCGGCGAGATGGCCGGCGACCCGGTGATGGTGCCGTTGCTCATCGGGTTGGGTGTGGACGAATTGAGCGCCACCCCGTCGCTCATTGCGCAGGTCAAATATCTCATCCGCCGCCTGAAAATCGCGGAAGCCAGGGAACTCGCGGCGTTTGCCCTACAGTGCGAATCGCCCGCTGAAATCGCAGCGCGCTGCCAGCAGCTCGCGCAACAGGTCGCGCCCAGTCTTTTCGAGAACAAGGCGTGAAGCCAACCACGAATGAACACGAATGGACACGAACGACACAACAAAGCTGCTGCTCAAAGAAGAAGTGTTCCAGATTGTCGGCGCAGCCATCGAAGTCCTGAATCATGTTGGTCACGGTTATCACGAGAAGCCGTATGAGAACGCATTGGTTGTCGAGTTCGGTATTCGAGGAATTCCTTTCCAGCAACAGTGTTCGTTCGAGTTGCTTTACAAAGGCCGTAGAATCGGCGAATTCATCCCGGACTTGATCGCGTTCAACTCAGTGGTTGTGGATGCTAAAGTTATTGATCGAATCACGGATATCGAACGAGGCCAGATGTTGAATTACCTACGGATCACAAAACTTCGCGTCGGCGTCATCCTCAACTTCAGAAATCCGAAGCTGGAGTGGGAACGCCTCGTTCTTTAATTAGTGTTCATTCGTGTCCATTCGTGGTTTCCTAATTGCCAAACATGAAAGTCATCATCCTTGCCGCGGGTTACGCCACGCGCCTTTACCCGCTCACGCTCACGAAACCGAAACCGCTCCTGCCCGTTGCCGGCAAGCCCATGATCGAGCACGTGCTCGACAGCCTCGCGCCCATCGACGGCATTGACCGGGTTTACGTGGTGACCAACGCGAAATTCGCCGGCGCATTCCAGCAATGGGCGGACCATTACCGCGCGACAAAGTCGAAACTCGAATTCACCGTGGTCAACGACGGCACGACCGACGACACAAACAAACTCGGCGCCATCGGCGACATCCATTTCGTTCTCAAAACGCACAAGGTGAACGACGACCTCATCATCGTGGCGGGCGACAATCTGTTCAGTGAAAAGCTCGGCGAATTCGGCAAGTTCTGTCGCGAGAAGAACGCGCCGGCCGAGGGTGTTTATGACGTGAAAGCGCTGGACGAAGCCAGAAAATACGGCGTCATCAGCGTGGGCAACGACGGGCGCATCACGCGGTTCGAGGAAAAGCCGCGCCAGCCGGAAACCACGCTCATCGGCATCGCGCTTTATTTTTATCCCAGGCACACCATCCCGCTCATCCAGCAATACATCGCCGAGGGGAACAATCCCGACCAACCGGGCCGGCTCGTGCAGTGGATGTACCCGCGCACGCCGGTCTATACGTGGACCGTGCCGGGTTTGTGGTTTGACATCGGGTCGAAGGAAACGCTGGACGAAGCGAACCAGATTTTCGCCAATCTGCGCGGTAAATGATACCAAGTCCGTGATTGGTAATTGCCGAAGGACGCGCGGCAGCGCGTCCCTACCTGGTTTGGTAGGGCGGCGCTGCCGCGCCGCCAGTTCCACCGAAGAATACTTGTAATTGTTATGAGGCGCCGAAACTACGGCTTGTTCAATCTGTAAAACCGGTTGCCGGTGGGGGGATTGACGATGACCTGCTTCTCGCTGCCGACCAACTGGGGCGCATTCGTCACCGCCAGCCAGTTGGTGGTGGTCAGGTCGGCGTTTTGCTGGAGGTCATAATCGGTCAAAGCCGCCGGCCAGGCCAGTAACACCGTGTTGGTGCTCGTCAGCGACACCCGCAACACCGCCGGGGGAAGGACAGTGATGGTCACTACGTCCGTGTCAAACTGACCGAGCGAGTCGTAGACGATAAGGCCAACCAAGTATTGGCCTTCAGACGGAAAGGCGTGGCTGGGCGCGACCTCTTCCGACGGGAAGGATCCGTCCGCAAAACTCCATCGATACGTTAGCGGCCCACCCTGCGGGTCATAGCTCTGCGAACCGTCGAACTGAACGGTCAGGGGAGCGTTGCCAGCAGCGGGGGCCGCCAGAGCCACTGCGACGGGGGGCAGAATGGGCACGAGGTGGATTGCGACCGCGTCAGGCGCGCTCCATACAAGACCATCGCTCACGACGAGAGAGAGGACGTAGTCGCCTGGGAGATCAGCCCAGAAAACTGGGTTCGGCCGGTGCGTATCAGAGATGTAGGGGTTGCTGCCCGCGGGCGCGGAGTCGATGCTCCACAGCCAACCAACGATTGGATCCCCATCCGGGTCAGTCGCAGATCCGTTGAGCAGGACTTCGACGTTGACGTAGACGGTGTGGTTAGTTCCCGCACTCGCCACCGGCGACTGATTGGCCAGCGTGAACAGGTAGGCCGCCCCGGCATCTGTCGCGCCTGTGTCGTCCTGATACGCGGCAATCAGCACCCGGTCGTTGCCCACCGCCGCCACTGAGATGCCAAAATGGTCATAGCTTGTCGGGGTGGGTTTGGTGAAGGTGGCCAGCAACGCGCCGTTGGTGCTGAACACATACGCCGCACCGGCGTCCGGTGCACCCATGTCATCCCAGTCGGAGCCAATGAGCACCCGGTCGCCCCCCACCGCGGCCACCGAGACGCCGAAACCGTCGCCAGCCGCCGGGATGGGTTTGGTGAAGGTGGTCAGCAATGCGCCGTTGGTGTTGAATAGAT
>CAYIOH010000434.1:0-4013 GCA_964364975.1 uncultured Bifidobacteriaceae bacterium | reverse complement strand
CGCCGCCCACGTCAATGACGCCCGCGTTCTTGCCCACGCCTGACGACTCGATGAGCTTGAGCGAGAGCGCTGGCCGCGTTTGAAACCAACTCACGTCGTCCGGCACTTTGGTTTGATAAACCTGTTCCCAATGGTCTTTGCGGTTCATATCGTCGTTCAGTTTGCTCCCAAGATACCGTGTCCACTGTCGCGATGCACTGGACATTATTTGTCAAAAAGTTTGCCGAACTCCGTTCAATGAGCGCGCGTGGCAAGCGCAGACATTCCCGCCTGCCTGGGTGCATGACCCGCCTCGCTGGACGAACGACGCGTTCATGACTTCAATGGTTGTGATGGGATCGGTGGATACGCTTTTCCGGATCGCCGAGCGTGCGGGTGAGCCGCTCGCGCAATTGCAACCGCGCCCGGAGCAGCCGTACCTTCACGTTCGCTTCGCTCAAGCCGAGCGTGGCGGCGGTTTCTTTCACGGACAAGCCCTCGACATCGCGCAGCAGGAACACCAGCCGGTGCTTTTCGTCCAACCGTGCCAACGCCTCGTCCAGCAGGCGCTGAATCTCGCGCGTTTGCACCAACTGTTCCGGCGATTGCCGCCAATCGGCGATGAACTCCGGGTGGGGAATGGCATCGTATTGGTCTGAAGCTTCGGTGGCCGCTTCCAATGAAACCATCGCCAGCCCCTTGCGCTTGCGGATTACTTTTAGTGCGGCATGGGTCGCGATGCGCAACAACCAGGTGGAGAAACTGGCCTCGCCACGAAAGCCCTCAAGGTTTCCCACCACGCTCAAAAATGTCTGTTGCGTGACATCCTCGGCATCCTGTTCCTGCCGCAACATCCGCATCGCCAGAGAATAAACCCTCTGCTCGTGACGGCTGGCCAACGCCTCGAAGGCATCCAGGTCGCCCGCCCTCGCGCGTTGCACCAATTCACCATCGGAAGCTTCAGGAATTATCTGGTTGGTCATGCCCGATTTGAAAATAGAGTGTATGTGAACATGTCCTGCCCGCAAGCCGAGCGTTCTTGAGCACGCCATTCCAATTGGCAGCGCAATGGGGCGTCAGTGTCAAAACCCTTTGGAGTTGGGAAAGGGATGGGCATAAGCCGGGACCTGAGTTGCTAAAGCGGATAAAACTTCTCACCGATTTGAAAGGTTGCCCTTCGCACTGCAACGACAGGAATTCGGCGTTGGAGTCGTGCCGGGGAACATTAAAGCTGAAAAGGGGTTGACCCACACCCGTAGTGAACATCTCAGCTGCGTTCCGCCGATTCACCGTTTGTTTGACTTGCATCAATCGTCTCCTAACCGACTCGTGCAAGACTACGCACATGAGTGAGAAACCTTTAATTGATCCAGCGAGCGAGAAAGTCATTTCGCTGGCGGAAGAAACCAGGTTTGCCCCCAACGGCATCGTAAGCCGAACCCTGTTGCGCACCGGGAATTCGCGCACGGTGCTTTTTGGGTTTGCCGAAGGACAAGAATTGACCGAGCATACTTCCACCCAGCACGCGGTGATTCAAATCCTGTCGGGCGAATGTGAATTTTCCCTCGCTGGCAAACCACATTTGCTCAAAACCGGCGACCTGCTTTACATGCCACCCAATCTGCCGCATGCAGCGAAAGCGAAGACACAATTTTCCATGTTACTCACGCTCTCCAAGCCGGAAGAGAAACCCTTACCCGCCGCGCTGCCGAACATCCGATAAAACCATGCACGCGAAACTGATCCTCTCCACTGCTTTGACCGTCGCTTGTGGTATCACGGCTTCGGCTCAAGAAAAAGCCGGGACGACGGCGATGCCAACTCCGCCACCAGCGGCCGGCGCCGGTTTGTTAAACGACTGGCTGCGCGAGGAGTCAGCCGACTTCAAGGCATGGGACATCGGCGGCCAGGAACGCGTGCGCTTCGAATACCGCAGCGGCATGGCCGTGGCGGGCTCGTCCGGCGCGGTGGACTTCAGCCGCCTGTCGCCCGACAACGACTTCTTGTTATTCCGCACGAAAATTCACCTGGGCTACAACTCGCCGTGCAACTGGTTCAGCGTCTATGCCGAGGGCCGCGACAGCCGCGACTTGAACGACAAGCGCCGTTCATTGGCCGGCACAAGCTACAAGCCGGAGGAAGACACTTGCGACCTCCAGCAAGCTTACGTGCGCCTCGGCGACGCGAAGACCTTCCCGCTCACCGCCAAGGTCGGCCGGCAGGAATTGGCTTACGGCGACGAGCGTCTCGTCGGCGCCTTCGACTGGAGCAACATGGGCCGGGTGTTCGATGCCGCCAAGCTCCGCTACGAAACGACGGACCTGTGGGTGGACGCCTTCAGCGGACGCGTCGTCATCCCGCGTGACGACACGTTCAACACGGTTAACGACTATGACTGGTTCTCCGGCATCTACGCCTCCACCAAAACGCTCATTCCCAGGCAGGAAACCCAGCTCTATTTTCTGGCGCGAAACGCCAGTGCGCAGTCGCCCACCGCCTTCGCGCTTCCCCCGCCGGCGCTGTTTCCGCTGGTCGGAGCGCGCGACATCTATACCGTCGGCCTGCGCGTCAAATCCACCCCCGGGGAGTGGCAAGGCTGGGATTACGAAGCCGAGTTGGCGGGACAGTTCGGGCGATTCGTGGACGCGGGGAAAAGCCTGGATCAACAGGCGTTCGCCGCGCACCTCGCGGGCGGATACACCTTCACGAAAACCACCGCCACGCCGCGCGTCGGGTTGGAATACAACTTCTCCTCTGGCGACAGCAACCCCAACGACGGCAAACACGAGACGTTCGACAATCTCTTCCCGACCAACCACAAGTTTTACGGCTTTATGGATTTTCTTTCGTTGCAGAACCTCCATGACGTGCGCCTCGCCACCTCCGCCAAGCCTGCGAAGAACCTGACCCTCACCCTGGATTATCACCTGTTCTGGTTGGCGGACACGCATGACAGTTTCTATGCCGTCAACGGCACGCCCCGCACGACTTCCGGTTACGGCATCAACCCCACGTATAACAGCTTCGTCGGCTCGGAGATTGACCTGGTCGCCAGCTACGCCGTGAAACGCTGGGCGGCGCTGCAAGCCGGTTACGGTCATTTCTTCCGGGGTGATTACGTGAAACAATCCCTTGGCGCCAGCGGCTCGAAGGACGCCGACTGGATCTACCTGCAAGCAGTCGTGAATTTCTGATCTGCCGCGTCCGCCCCGGTGTCGGCTTGACTGCCACGAGTTTCCCGCAGTCCATCCGCCGCCGGGCGGAAGAGTCTCCCACCTTCAGGGCATTCCGGGCGTCTTTGATCCGCCGTGACCTGATTGGCTGGCGAATTCCAGGCCGATAATTCTCCAGCGGCCTTGATTTACATCAAGGTCCTTGGGCAGTCCGCGTGCAATCCTATACGCATGAACAAAAACATGGTCACGCTCGACGTGCGCGAGGACTTCCGCGCCGGCCAGTCGCCCTGTGACAAAATCCAAAACGCTTTGAACCAGGTCGGCGACCACGAAACGCTCCGCCTGCTCGTGCCGTTCGAGCCGGTGCCGCTGTTTGAAGTCGCGCGGGCCAAAGGCCTTGGCCATGAGGCGAAGCAAACCACGGATGGCGATTGGGAGGTGCTCTTCTCGCGCCGCACCGAAAGCGAAATACCCAGTGCGTCATCCCCGGCCAGCGCGTGTGGCTGCGATCACAGCTCCACCGCGCCCGCCGAACTCGTGGACGTGGACGCGCGCGGCCTCGAACCGCCGCAGCCGATGGTAATAATCCTCGAAGCGTTGACCGCGCTGCCCGCCGCCGCGGAACTGCGCGCCCACACCGATCGCCGGCCGGTTCATCTCCATCCCCTGCTGGAAACCCGAGGCTTCACGGGCGAGAGCCAGGAGCAATCCGATGGCAGCTTCATTACCCATATCCGCCGCCTGGCCGGACCGGAGGAGCCACTGGAGCGTGTCCTCTCCGGCGCCCGCCTCCTCGGAGACCACCTCGGCCCGCTGCTCTACCAGCTGCCGCCCGGTTTCCACCGCACGCCGGAGAAC
>CAYIOH010000433.1:0-4020 GCA_964364975.1 uncultured Bifidobacteriaceae bacterium | reverse complement strand
GCTCATGCATCCTTGATTTGCAGGAGCGATTGCGACGCGAGTCAACCCGGAGAATTCACATGCGCTGGGCGGAGCGCCGGTCGGTGGCCGGCGCTCCACGGTGTTGCCTGTTCAAGCGGCGCGGGCCTGGACCGGTCAGATGTTCGGAGGCCGGTGAGAATGCCACGGCGTGCTTTGCTCGTACGCGTGGGCGACACGCAGCAGAGTGGCTTCGCCGAAGGGTTTGCCAAGCAGTTGCAGACCGATCGGCAGTTTCGGCGATGTTGTGAAGCCGCACGGCACGCTGATGCCGCAAATGCCGGCAAGGTTGCACGAGAGCGTGAAGATGTCGCCGAGATACATTTGCAACGGGTCTTCCACTTTCTCGCCGATCTTGAACGCCGCCGTCGGCGTCACGGGGGTGACAATGGCGTCCACGGTCTCGAACGCTTTCAGAAAATCCTGGCGGATAAGCGTGCGGACTTTTTGCGCGCGCAGGTAATAGGCGTCGTAGTAACCGCTGCTGAGGACGTAAGTGCCGAGAATGATGCGCCGTTTCACCTCCGCGCCGAAACCCGCGCCGCGCGTTTTGGAATAAAGCTCGATCGGGTCCGCACCGTCCACACGCGCGCCGTAGCGGATGCCGTCAAACCGCGCCAGATTCGCCGACGCCTCGGCCGTGGCGATGATGTAGTAGGTCGCTACCGCGTAATCCGTGTGTGGCAGGGAAATCTCCACGATCTCCGCGCCGAGCTTCGTGAGTTGTGCGACCGCGCCATCAGTTGCCTGTTTCACTTCAGGATCAAGGCCGCCGATCATGTATTCCTTCGGCAGACCGAGTTTCAATCCCTTGATGCTCTGGCCAAGCGCCGCTGTGTAATCAGGCACGGATTCGGGAATGCTCGTCGAGTCGCGCGGGTCGTGACCGGCGATGACGTTGAGCATCGTTGCCGCGTCGCGCACATCTTTGGTGAGCGATCCGATCTGATCGAGTGACGACGCGAACGCCACGAGGCCGTAGCGCGAAACGCGTCCGTAGGTCGGCTTTAAGCCCACGCAACCGCACAGCGCCGCCGGTTGGCGTACGCTGCCGCCGGTGTCGGAGCCGAGCGCGGCGATCACTTCGTCCGCCGCGATCGCCGCCGCCGAACCGCCGGATGAGCCGCCGGGAATTCGCGCCATGTCCCAAGGATTGCGCGTGACGCCGAACGCAGAGTTCTCCGTCGAACTGCCCATCGCGAACTCGTCCATGTTCAACCGGCCAATCAAAATTGCGCCTGCTGCTTTCAGTTTTTCCGCAACCGTCGCGTCGTAAGGCGAAACAAACTTGCCGAGAATCTTCGAGCCGCAGGTGAGCGGCTGGCCTTTGACCGCGATGACATCCTTGACCGCGAACGGCACGCCGAGCAACGGCTGTTGCGCGTGCGTTGCGCCGGAAGCGAGCGTTTTGTCCGCGGCGTCCGCTTGCGAGAGAGCGTCTGCTGCATTGTGGCTGATGAAGGCGTGAAGCTGCCCGTCCACGCGCTGGATTTGATCGAGGCACGCCTGCGTGGTCGCCCGCGACGATACCTTGCGCTTCGCGAGTTTCGCCGTGAGTTCAGAAATGGTAAGTTGATTCAACATCAGTGCGCCGGAAAAGTGGCGAACGCCGCCGCAAAAGGCAAAATCAAACTGGGGCGAAATCAAACTGGGGCGAACCAAAAGCGGCGATGAATCGGCCGCACTGCTATGAGTAGTGTCAAGGCTGGCGTGGCGCTTCGGCTGTTTTTTGTTTTTTTCTTAAAAGCGGTTTTGGTCTTTTTTTCCTTTCCGGCGTGGGCCGGGTTTCAAAACGTTTCCTTGGCGCGGTCAACGGCCTCAGCCATTGCTCTTCCTGCTATCCGTGCGCGGCCCCGAAGGGACGGCACCAGTTGACGCGTGCGGTCACAGCCAAGAAACGAGCGCGCCCCATCTCCAAATCGGGCCGTTGCCAGCCCAAGTGCGGCTCCGGGCGCGCGCCGTTTCAAATCGTCTCGGGTCGCCTTCATGCAAAGTTTCCGTCCGGGCTCTTTGGGGTGGGCGAACTTCAGGCTTCCGTGCCGACCATCACCCAGCCCAAGGCTTCCGCTTTGACCTTGCCCGTTCGCCAGCGCCACAGGTCCACCGCCATTTGCCGCGCCAGCGCCACGATCGCTTTCTTCTTTGCGGCTTTCGTCGCCTTGGGGTTGCCGAACACCCCCCACCATTTCTTGACCAGCGCACAGTCGCGTTGCCACACGACCAGCCGCCAAGCCAGTTCCACCAGTGCCGTGCGCAGCCGGACGTTGCCGTGTTTGGTGATGGGCAGCAGATGGGTGCTTTTCCCGCTGGCGCTCACCCCGCCACACAGACCGGTGTAGCTGCCGACTTGGCGCCGGCTGGTGAAGCGCTGCCAGTCGCCGATCTCACGCTCGACCACTGCGTAGGTCAGACCGCCCAGACCTTTGGGACGTACGGCCGGGGCGACGTGTTCCAGCGCCGTGGTGGCCGCAGTCAGTTCGGCGGTCAAAGTGGCCAGCACGCGGCGGAAGCATTCCAGCCGCTCGACCAGCCAGGCCGGGAGTGGGCGTTGTAGTTTCGCCCAGCGTTTTTCCTCCCACCAACCTTTCTTTTCGCGCCAGCCCTGGGTGAGCAACAAGCTGCGGCCCTGCGCCGCGACGCGCTGCACTTCGCGCTTGAGTTGTTCCCGTTGGCGGCTCTCGATGCGTTTTTGTTCCTCCGCGGGCGTCGGCACCCGCACGGTGGCCAGGGCGTGCGGGTTGCCGGCTACGTAGCGGTCCAGGCGCAGGGCCAGTTGTTTGGCGTCGCTCTTGTCATGATTAACGCCCGTGTGGTGTTCGTCCAGGCAGACGGGTTGGACGACCAGGTTGTGAACGCCCAACGCCACCAGGTCGCGGTGCAGGCCGTAGCCAAAGGGACCGGCTTCGTAGCAACTATGCACCTGCGCGGCCACCGGGAGTTGGGTCTTAATCCAGTCCAGGAACTTGGCGGGCGTGAACTTTTGCGCCGGCTGGGGCGCGCTGTGGTCCAGGAGGCGCACGACAACAATGGTGTCGGCGTGAGCGTCCAGGCCCAGTTTGAGGGTTTGCGGTTTGGTGCTCGCGACTTGCTCCGTGCGAACTTCGGAGTTATTGAGTTTGCGTTTAGTCATAGTGTTGGTGGGTGTAGCGCCTCGGCGCTCGCCCGCCAACTACTCATGTCATCTCCAAACGCTTCGCGAATTTCGCAGACGCCTGGCAGTCGCGGTAGCGTTTGGACTGCGTGCGTCTTTAGCGCCGCTTTCGGATGGCAAACTTACCGCTTGCCCGCAAACTCCGCACTCCGCCAACATCGCTTCACAAAATTGACTTTCTGATGCGCACACTCATCAAACATATTCTGGCCGCCACCGAACCGAAGCACGCCGTCACCGTCAAGGGCTGGATCCGAACCCGGCGCGACGCAAAAGGATTTTCCTTCCTCGAACTCAACGACGGCTCATGTCTCGCCAACCTTCAGTCCATCGTGGACGCTGGCACACCCGGCAGCGAAGTCTTGCCCCACCTTAACACCGGGGCGTCGGTTGTGATTGAAGGCAAAATTGTGCCGTCGCCGGCACAGGGCCAGAAGTGGGAGTTGCGCGCCACGAAAATTGAACTCGTTGGGCCGGCGGATACGACTTACCCCCTCCAGAAAAAGGGACACACGATGGAGTTTCTCCGCACTATCGCGCATTTGCGACCGCGCTCGAACCTGTTCGGCGCAGTGTTCCGCACGCGCAGCAAGCTGGCGTTCGCCGTCCACGAGTTTTTCCAGAGCCGCGACTTCGTCTATGTCCACACGCCAATCATCACAGCCAGCGATTGCGAAGGCGCGGGTGAAATGTTCCGTGTCACGACGCTCAAGGGAAAGCCGGACGAGAAACCGGAGACGGATTTCTTCGGCAAGCCAAGCTATCTCACCGTGAGCGGACAACTAGAAGCCGAGACGTTCGCGTGCGCGCTCTCGAACGTTTACACTTTCGGCCCGACGTTCCGCGCCGAG
>CAYIOH010000432.1:0-4037 GCA_964364975.1 uncultured Bifidobacteriaceae bacterium | reverse complement strand
CTGTCGTAAACGAACGGCGTGAAACTATTCTCTTCCTGGCGAACCTTGGTTTTCACCGGGTTTTGCCTCGCAGCGGCGTCCGCGTTCGCGGGGAAAAACCCGCCGAACATCGTGATGATCATTTCCGACGATCAGGCTTGGACGGATTACTCGTTCATGGGCCACGCGACCATCCGCACGCCGAATCTGGATCGCCTCGCGTCGCAGAGCCTGACGTTCACGCGCGGTTACGTTCCGTCGAGCCTTTGCTGTCCGAGCCTCGCGTCCATCGTCACCGGCTTGTATCCACACCAGCACAAGGTCACCAGCAACGACCCGGCGATGCCCGCGGGAATGACTCCGGCCCAATTTCAACAGTCGGACGCCTTCCGCGAAGGCCGCGAGGTCATGAATCGCCACCTTGAGGCCGTGCCGACGCTGCCGCGTTTGCTAGCGGAAAAAGGTTACGTGAGTTTGCAAACGGGCAAGTGGTGGCAGGGGCATTACAGCCGGGGCGGATTCACGCACGGGATGACCAAGGGCCAGCGGCACGGCGACGAAGGACTCGATATTGGCCGCAAAACGATGCAGCCGATTTACGATTTCATGGAAACGGCGCGCAAAGAGGCCAAGCCCTTTTTCGTCTGGTATGCGCCAATGATGCCGCACGACCCGCACAATCCGCCGGAACGATTGCTGGACAAATACAAGGACAAGACGCCATCGCTGCACGTCGCGAGCTATTGGGCAATGGTCGAGCGGTTTGACGAAACGGTGGGCGGCTTGCTCGGATACCTCGACAAGAACGGCCTGGCGGAGAACACGATCGTTGTTTACGTGACTGACAACGGCTGGATACAAGACCCGAACTCCCCGCGTTACGCGCCCAAGTCCAAGCAATCGCCCTACGACGGCGGGTTGCGGACGCCGATCATGATTCGCTGGCCGGACCGGGTGAAGCCGCAACGGTCGGAATCGCTCGCCATGTCCATTGACTTCATGCCGACGCTATTAAACGCTGTCGGCCTCAAGCCCACGGGCGACATGAAGGGGATCAACTTGCTGGATGCGAAAACGGTTCGCGCCCGCAAGGTCAATTACGGCGAATGTTTCACTCATGCCGCCGTGGATCTGGACAATCCGGCGGCCAACTTGCGCTGGCGCTGGTTGATCGAAGGCGATTGGAAGCTCATCGTTCCGGCAGCGCAAAATGAGCCGACTGCTCACATTGAACTCTACAATCTCGCAAACGACCCACACGAGGGAAACAACCTCGCGACGGTCGAGCCACAAAAAGTGCAGCACCTCACGCAACTTTTGGACCGGTGGTGGAGTGGAACACAAAGCTTGCAGCAGCAACGTGCGCGCTAGTATGACTGTCGCGTGAGCAACGGACAAACATTCCGGTTGGGCGTGGTGGGTTCGGGTAAAGGTTCGAACTTCGTCGCCATTGCTGACGCCATCGCCGCTGGCAAAGTGCCGGCGCAGGTCGTGCTAGTGTTAAGCGACGCCGAGAACGCAGGCATTCTGGAGCACGCGCGGAAGCGAAACCTGCCGGCGCGGTTTATTCCTCCAGGTAAATTCCGCACGAAGCTCGACGATGATGCGGAACGCGCCTACGTGAGCACGTTGCAGGAGGCGAAGGTGGATTTGATTGTGCTCGCCGGTTTCATGCGGGTCCTCAAGGGCGAATTCCTGCGGATGTTCGAGGGGCGCATCGCGAACATTCACCCGTCGCTACTGCCGTCATTTCCCGGACTCGAAGCGTGGAAGCAGGCGCTGGATCACGGCGTGAAGGTCACGGGTTGCACCGTGCATTTCGTGGACGCGGGTGTTGATTGCGGCCCGATTATCGGTCAGCAAACCGTGCCGGTGCTGGATGAAGACACGCCTGAGACATTGCACTCGCGGATACACGCGGCGGAACATGAATTGTATCCAAAATGCGTGGCAGCAATAGCGCGGGGAGAGATTTCGATCCGAGGTCGTCGGGTGGTTTGGACGAAAAGTTAGACACGGATTTCACGGATTACCACGGATGGGAAAATCAATCCGTGAAAATCCGTGAAATCCGTGTCAAATAGTCTCCGGCTGTCGCAAAGATGTATGAAAAAAAGCTGTCTTTGCCGCCTCGGACTTGGCAGATAGATCCCGTCACGGGTGAAGAAATCCCCGAAGAAGTATTCGCGGGCGCGCATGAAGCAGGCAGATTGGACACACGATGAGTAAAAGAGTTCTAAGTTTTGGGTTGCCCAAGGGCAGCTTGCAGGAAGCGACCATTCAAAAGATGGCCAAGGCCGGATGGAACATCTCCGTCAGCAGCCGCTCATACGTTCCCTACGTGGACGACGACGAATTGAAAATCCGCGTCATCCGCGCGCAGGAAATCAGCCGCTACGTCGAGCACGGCTACCTCGATTGCGGCATCACGGGGCACGATTGGATCGTGGAGAACAGTTCGAAAGTTCACGAGGTCGGTGAGTTCCTGTTCAGCAAGGCGACGCGACAACCGGCGCGATGGGTTTTGTGTGTGCCGGAAAATTCGCCCATCAGATCGGTGAAGGATTTGCGGGGCAAACGTATTGCCACGGAAGTCGTGAACCTCACGAAGAAATACCTCCGCCAGCACGGCGTGAAGGCGGAAGTCGAGTTCTCCTGGGGTGCCACGGAAGTGAAAGCGCACGAGTTGGTGGACGCGATTGTGGAATTGACCGAAACCGGCTCATCGTTGCGCGCGAACAAACTCCGCATCGTGGACACGCTGCTGGCTTCAACGCCGCGGTTGATTGCAAATCACAAGGCGTGGAAAAACCCGTGGAAGCGGCGGAAAATCGAAACCATGGCGCTGCTGCTCAAGGGCGCGCTGGAAGCCGAGGCCAAGGTGGGTCTCAAGATGAACATCGCCGAGAAAAATCTGGCGAGGCTGCTGGCGTCGTTGCCCGCGTTGCGGAATCCAACGATTTCCAGCCTGAGCCAAAAAGGCTGGGTCGCAGTCGAAACGATCATTGACGAGCACGTTGTGCGCGAGTTCATTCCGAAACTCAAGGCCGCGGGCGCGGAAGGAATCATCGAGTATCCGCTCAACAAAGTCGTGTATTGACCGCGCGGCGAAACTCCGTTACTCCATTATCACCCTATGGGTTCTATCAAAAAACGCCGCAAGGCGAAAATCAACAAGCATAAACGGCGCAAGAAGCTGCGTCTGCATCGTCACAAGAAGCGCACCTGGCAGCAGTAGTTCGCCCGGAGGCTTCAGGATACGACCACGCCGGCCCCGAAAACTTTCGGGGCTGTGCGTGGTTTATTGTTCAACATGCGCCGTTATTTATACCTTTGGATCGCAACGCTGGTCTTGAGTGAAGTGCTCTTGACCGGATGCCGCACTGCGCCCGCGGCCAAATCCACGCCGGGCGCAAAGTCGGCGGAGAAGGCCGGCGCGCGACCAACTGCCGGGGATCGCACCCTGATGACCGAAGCCGAAGCGCACGCGCACTATGCGACTGGGGTCATTCACGAGTTGAACAACGAGACCGACGCGGCCCTCCAGGAGTTTCATCAGGCGGCGCTTAAAGATCCCGCCAACGATGCGCTGATCCTCGAAGTCTCTGGGCGTTTTCTCCAAAACAAGCAGCCAGAGAAGGCGCTGGAACTGTTGCAATCGGCGGCCAAGCGACCCAACGTCTCGGGGGCGATTTGCGCACGGCTCGGTTTTGTTTACGCGCGTCTGGGCCGGAACGAGGAGGCGATTGCCGCGAATCGCCTGGCCGTGAAAAAAGCGCCTGGCTTGCTTGCCGGCTACCACAATCTGTTCTTCAATTACCTTCAAACCAAGGAACTTGCGAAGGCGCTGGACACCCTCGACCAGGCGGCGAAACAATCCAGCACCGACGCCGCTTTTTTTGTCGGCCTCGCCGAACTGTATGCGAACTACACACAACAATTTCCCAGTCAGCGTGAGACGGTGAACACGAAGACTCTGGCAGCCCTTGAACGCGCCGAAAAACTCAAGCCGGCCAGTCCGCAACTGCGCCTCAAACTCGCCGATGGTTTTTACGTCG
>CAYIOH010000431.1:0-4062 GCA_964364975.1 uncultured Bifidobacteriaceae bacterium | reverse complement strand
GTTTGGGTTCACGATCACCGGCGCCAGCAATCTGGTCATCGTGGTGGAAGCCGCCACGAACTTGGCCAATCCCGCCTGGACTCCGGTGGGGACCAACACCCTGACTGGCGGCTCGTCCTATTTCAGCGATCCCGAGTGGACGAATTATCCCGCCCGTTTCTACCGCCTCCGCTGGCCGTGAGGTGCGGGCACCGCAATCAGCCGACCGGAGTTCAACGCAAAGACGCAAAGGCGCTAAGAATCCGAGGCGGCCAAACGCTTTGGTTGGCAATTCTCCCGGTACCAACGGCTGAACGGAAAAAAAGACACAGAAATATCTCTTCCCCGTTGCGTCTTTGCGTTGATTCTTCAGCGGATAGTTACGGCTTCAGCTTGAGGCCCAACTCGCGGACTCGGCGGTCCGCGCTCCGGGTCTGCGCCACCACAGCATCAACTCCAGCCCGGTGCGGTTCGGATACGACCGCGGCACCCATTCCGCCTGCAAATCGAAGTGCGGCGAGAAGCGCTGCCACAATTCATCCCGCGTGGTGCCGAACGGCGGGCCGTCCGTGTCCGGGATGAGATAATTCACGGCGAGGTAGTGGCCGCCGGGCTTGAGCCAGCGGAGCACGGCCCGCGTGTAAAGGTCGCGTTCGTCCGGCTGAATCGCGCAAAACAGCGTGTGCTCAAAGACCCAGTCGAACGGAAACGGCGGTTCATCGCGCAGGAAATCCGCGCGCCGAAATTCCGCCCGCAAACCCGCCGTCCGCGTCCGCTCCACGCACAAAGGAATCGCGCTTGGCGCGAGGTCGTAGCCGTAGGTGCGGAAGCCGGCCTTCGCCCATTCGCACACGTCGTGGCCCGTGCCGCAACCGGGTACGCAGACGGTTTCGCCCGGCAACGCGTAATGCGCCGCCAGAAAATCCACCAGCCCCGGCGACGGCGCACCTTTTTCCCAAGGCATGTCGTTCGTTTGGTAGCGTTGTTCCCAATACTGCTGGTTCATGTGTTTCGAAGAAGCGTTTTGCGTGTTGCGTCAAGTGGCTCCGGATGTGGCGGTGACTTTCGAGGCTGCTTGACGCAATACGCAATACGCAACATGGAACACGTCATTCGATCATCCCATCCATCAAATGCAGCACTTTCGGCGCGCGGGCGGCCACGTCCGCGTCGTGGGTGGCGATGATTAGCGTGGTATTCTTTTCTGCACGCAACTTGACGAGCAGTTCGATGATTTCACCGCCGGTATGCGAGTCGAGATTGCCCGTCGGCTCGTCGGCCAGAATCAATTCCGGCTCGTTGATGAGCGCGCGGGCGATGGCCACGCGTTGCTGCTCGCCGCCGGAAAGTTCGTAGGGTTTGTGATCAACGCGTTCACTCAAGCCGACCCGCGCCAGAAGGTCGCGTCCGCGAGTTTCCGCCACGGCCGCGGGCAAGCGCGCCATCCGGGCGGGCAGACACACGTTTTCCAGCGCGTCCAACTCCGGCAACAAATGGTAGGCTTGGAAAACGAAACCAATTTTGCGATTGCGCAGGCGCGTCTGGGTGATTTCCGGCAGCCCCGCGAGATTTTCACCGTCAAACCAGATTTCCCCGGAGTTCGGCGAATCCAGTCCGCCGAACAAATGCAGCAACGTGCTCTTGCCGGCGCCCGACGCGCCGCGCAGCGCGAGAAAATCGCCGCGCGCGACGTCGAGATTCACGCCGCGCAGAACTTCAAGCGTGCGTTTCCCCATGGCGTAGGATTTGGTCACCGCGCGGGCGGAAAGGAGCGGCTCACTCATGGCGCAGCGCCTCCACGGGGTTGAGTTTGCTTGCGTGCCGCGCCGGAAACGCCGCCGCCAGCAGGCAAATAATCAACGACCCGCCACAGATGATCGCGATATCGCCCGGCACGATGAGCGCTGGCAGTTCGCTGAAGCCATAAATCTTTGCGGGAAAAAGTTCAAAGCCCGTGAGCCGGCGCATCACGGCCAGGAATTCGTTCCGGTAGGCCAGTGCCAGCAAGCCCAATCCCAGACCCGCGATTACGCCGAGCACACTCACGATCAGGCTTTGGCCGAGAAACACCCACATCACCTGGCCGTTGGAAGCGCCCAAGGCCTTCATCAATCCAATCTCGCGCGTCTTCATCACGATGAACGTGATCAGCGTGCAGGTGATGCCGAACGCGGCGACGATGACGATGAAGAACAGGATATAAAGCATCATGTTCTTTTCCACCATCACGGCCATCATCAGCGGGCTGTCTTCCATCCAGGTCGTTACCTTGAATTCGTTGCCCAGCGCCCGCTCCAGTTCCGCCGCCACTCGCTGCGCTTGATACGGGTCGTGCAAGGCGACCATCAGGCCGTGAACGCTGTCGCTATCCTCCAAATCGTAAAGCGCCTGCGCGTCCTCCAGCGAAGCGATGACGATGGAGGCGTTGAATTCATAGTAGCCCGCGTCAAAAATGCCGCGAATTTCATAATCTTCCGGCAGCACCGCCCGGTCGCCATCCTTGCCGTGGTTGGCCCTCATTTTTTTCAGATCTTCGGGCGAGTAAACTGACACGCGATCCCCGACATGCAAGTTCATGCTGTCGGGGTCGGCGAAAATGGTGCCGACGACCAACCCGTGGTGGCTGAGATCGAATTTGCCGGCGACGAGACTCGATGGCAAAACGCTCACGCGGGCTTCCGCCTGCGGGTCCACGCCCCGCACGATTGGCGCAAAAACCCGCGCCTGGCCGGAAGCCGGCTGCGTTTCGACCAACACCTGCCCCATGACAAACGGCGCCACGCCTTTGACGTTTCGATTCGCCGCCACGATGCTCGCGACTCTGGCGTAGTTCTCCATCGTCTGGCCATGGGCAATGACTTTCAGGTGCGCGTTGAAACCAAACACCTTGTCGCGCAGGTCACGATCGAAGCCGCTCATCACACTGATGACGATGATGAGCACCGCCACGCCGAGCATGACACCGACGATGGAAATGAGCGTGATGATGGAGACGAAAGTCCGTTTGGGCCGCAGGTAACGCAGGGCGAGGAGCAATTCAAACGGCAAACGCGACATGCGCGTCAGGTTAGACACCGAACCTGGGTGTGTCAACGAAGCAGCCAAAGCTGGTCAATTCACGAACGCGCCGGCTGACCGGCACAGGCGCAACCAGGCCTGAAGCATTACGACGCGCCCCGTTCGAGACCTACCATCGGCAACACGCCTTGTCAGCAGCCGGGGCTGCGGGACAATGCCATCATTCATTTCGCGTCGCCGGCAGCTTCAGGCTTCACCGTGGGGCTGAAGCCTTGCGGCCAGGCGCGAGGCGTCACCGGAAACATCGAGATTCGGAACTTGGTGCAGCCGTAGGGGACCAGACGAATGGTCTCACGCCGGCCTCCAGTCACCGGCCCGTCAGGTAACGCTTGGGCATCGGTCGGTTGCCAGTCAAAGGCCCGGGCGGGCACTTTCAGTTCGAGCGGCGCACGCAACGGCCAATCCCAGTGCGCGGGCATCGGCTGACGTTCCACCATGATGTCGGCGTCCTTCTGCCCCGCCGGAGTGTCCAGGGCGTACTGCCACTTGGAATCCTTCACGGGCGTGTTCGGGTCCTGGTCCGGAATCGGCAGGGAGAACAGCAGCGGACCGCAGAGCACGCTCGCGTAGGGCAACCGCCGCGTCTGGAAGACCGCCGCGGGTTCAAAGGCGAAGTACTTCCGGGTGGAGGATGGAAATTCCGTTTCGTACCCGCGGACGACGCGTGGCTTCATGGGGAAACGCAGTTCCACCATGTCGCCCTTGGCCCAGGTCCGCGCGATCTTCACAAAGCCTCTGGCGTCCGCGGTCCCCTTTTGCCGGGCTCCGTTCACGCGAATGCGGGCATCCTCGCACCAACCGGGCACGCGCAGGTACAGCGGAAAGGTCACGGCCTTCTCCGGGTCCACTTTCACGCGGAGGGTTTCGCCAAAGGGATAGTCCGTGGTCGTGCTCAACTTCACGGTGACCGCCGGTCCCGCCAGGGCGGAAACGGTGCAGGGGCCGTAAAGCGTTGCCGCCAGTCCGTCGTCCCGGGTCGCCATCCACATGTGCAGGATGTAATTG
>CAYIOH010000430.1:0-4068 GCA_964364975.1 uncultured Bifidobacteriaceae bacterium | reverse complement strand
TTTTGCCCATGTAAAACGTGAAAATGCCGGCAGCTTCGGTTCTTGGCGCGTATTCCACTTTGCTCAAACGCATTTCCTTGCCGATAAATTGCGCGAATTCCTTCGGGCTGATTTCGCCCAAGCCTTTGAACCGCGTGATCTCGGGCTTGCCGCCGAGTTCCTTCACCGCATCGTCGCGTTCGGTTTCGCTGCAGCAAGACGCCAAGGTTGGCTCGCACAGCCGCGACGGCACCCTCACTGTCACCGGAAGGCTAAAGCCCTACAGGAAGTTACACCCGAGATTGCGCCGTCAGGCTTCCGCCTTTTCGATGGCCGCCGCGCAGCATTTGTACTCGGCGGTGGCGGTCACGGGATCGAAGACGTCGTTGGTGATGGCGTTGGTCGGGCTTTCGGCGAAGTGGAACGGCATCCAGATCGAGTCGGGGCGGACCCGCTCACCGACAACCGCGCGCGCGGTTATGGCACCTCGCCGGGTACGGATCGTCACCCGTTGGTTGGTAGTGATGCCGTGGCGGGAAGCCGTGTCGGGGTGGATTTCCACAAAGTTCTCCGGCTCTTTCTGATGAATAACGGCGGCCTTCCGTGTCATGCTGCCGCAGTTGTAATTGTAGAGCGTGCGACCGGTGGAGAGGATGAGCGGATACTCAGCGTCCGGTTCTTCCTTCTGCGGTGCAAAGACGATGGCGTGGAACTTGCCTTTGCCGCGGGTGAATTTTCCCGCGTGCAAAAACTGCGTGCCCGCGTGGTCCTTCGTGGGGCAAGGCCACTGCAAACCGTCGTGTGCGGTGATGCGGTCGTGGCTGATCCCGCCGAAGACCGGCGAGAGTCGCGCGATCTCGTCATAGATTTCCGCCGGGCTGGCGTAGTTCATCGGATAGCCAAGCGCACCGGAAAGCTGGCAGAGAATTTCCCAGTCGGCTTTGGCCTCGCCGGGCGGGTTGACCG
Source organism: uncultured Bifidobacteriaceae bacterium (assembly GCA_964364975.1). Lineage (GTDB taxonomy): Bacteria > Verrucomicrobiota > Verrucomicrobiia > Limisphaerales > JADLHS01 > JALOTT01. Next base: position 3,123 of record CAYIOH010000430.1, on the reverse strand, counting down.
CTTTGCGCACCAACTGCACGCGCCGTTCCGAGCAGGCAAACGTGCCGTCCTTCTCCGCCCACGCGGCGCCGGGCAGTACAACGTGCGCCAGCTTGGCGGTTTCAGTCAGAAAAAGGTCCTGACAGACCAACAGTTCGAGCTTCTGCAAGTGGGCGATGACCTGCGCCTGGTTCGGTTCGGTGGACACGATGTCCTGCCCCATGATGAAGAGGGCTTTGAGTTCACCATTGCCAGCGGCCTCGATGAGCATGGGAATCTTCTTCCCCATCGTCTGCGGGAAAGCAACTCCCCACGCTTCCTCGAATTTGGCGCGGACGGCGTCGTCGCTCCAGTTCTGGTAGCCGGGGAGTTTATGCGGCATCGCTCCCATGTCGGAGGCGCCTTGCACATTGTTCTGGCCGCGCATCGGGTTGACGCCGCTGGCCCATTTGCCGATCTGGCCGCAAAGCATCGCCAGGTTGGCGATGTTCTTCACGTTGTCGGTGCCGCACGAGTGCTCGGTGATGCCCAGCGTGTAGAAAATTCCACTCGGCTTGCCGGTGGCATAGAGGCGGGCGGCGCGGCGGATGAGGTCGGCGTCCACGTTGCAGTACTTCGCCGCGGCTTCGACCGTGTAGTGTTTGAGGTTCTCGCGAAACGCGTCGAAGTTTTCGCACCGGCTTTCGACGAATGCGAGGTCGGCCAATCCTTCGTCGAGGATGTAGCGCATCATCGCGTTGAGCAGGATGTTGTCGCTGCCGGGACGATGCTGAATGTGGACGTCGGCGCGGCGGGCCAGCCAGGTCTGGCGCGGATCGCACACGATCAACTTCGCGCCGCTGCGTAGCGCGCGCTTCATCTCCAACCCGAAGATCGGGTGCGCCTCGGTGGGGTTCGCGCCGATGAGGAACAACACCTTGCAGTCTTTGATCTCGGTGGTGCTGTTGCTCATCGCCCCGCTGCCGAAGCTCTCGGCCAGACCCGCCACGCTCGGCGCATGGCAACTCGTGGCACAATTGTCCACGTTGTTCGTGCCCACGGCGGCCCGGGCGATTTTCTGCACGAGATAATTTTCCTCGTTGGTGCAGCGGGCGGAGGAAATGAACGCGAGTGAGTCAGGGCCGTGCTTCGCCCGGATTTCACGGAAGCGTCGCCCCACAAGTTCGAGTGCTTCCGCCCAACTCGCCTTGCGAAAAGTGCCGTTCTCGCGGATCAGCGGGTGCGTGAGCCGCTCGGGCGAGCCGACGAACTCATGTCCGAAATGGCCCTTCACGCAAAGGTTGCCGCCATTGATCGGGGAATACGGGTCGGACGTAACGCGCACGATGCGGTTCTTGCGCTTGTTCACCAGCAGGTCCATCTGGCAACCCACGCCGCAGTACGTGCAGGTCGTCCGCACGCGAATGAGGTCGGCCTCGCGGCCCTGGCCGATGACGGCTTTGTCGAGCATCGCGCCCACGGGGCAGACACGGATGCAGCCGCCGCAGAGTTCGCAGGAGGTCTTGTGCAAATCCTCGTCGAACGGCGTGGTGACGACCATGCGATTGGCCCGCCAGGCGAACGTCAACGCCTCGGCCATTTGCACGGTTTCGCAATACTTCACGCACAGGCCGCACCGGATGCATTTCTCCGCGTCGTAAAGAATTCCCTTGTTCAGAGTCGTAAAATTCTTCCCGTTCGGCTTGGGAGCATAAACGCCAAAGCGGTTCTGGTCGGCTTGATACCGATAGGCGTAGTCCTGCAACTTGCACGCGCCGGATTTGTCGCAGCCGATGCAAGTCGAGCAATGATCGGACAGGAAGAGTTCGAGCACGTGCTTGCGGCGCAGAGCGAGTTCGTCGTCCTCGGTGACGACCTTCATGCCCTCGCTCACCAACTGCCCGCACGCGGCGATCAATCCCCGCGCGCCCTCGACTTTCACGCCGCAGAGCCGGCAACTCCCGATCGCTTCAACGCGTGGGTCGTAGCAGAGATGCGGGATCTCGATGCCGGCGGTCCGGGCGGCATTGAGGATCGTCGTGCCCGCCGGAACGGTGACCGCCTGCCCATCAATCGTCAGCGCAATAGAATTCATAGAGGATTCACGAGCTATTCGGTTTTCACCGCGTCGGACCGGCAGACATCCAGGCACGAGCCACAGCGGATGCAGCGGGTGTAATCCAGAACGTGGGGCTTCTTCGGCTCGCCGGTGATGGCCTGCACCGGGCACGCTTTGGCGCAAAGCGTGCATCCCTTGCACGCCTCCGCCTCGATGGAGTAAGTCAACAGCGCGCGGCAGGAGTGGGCGGGGCATTTCTTGTCGCGAACGTGCGCCTCGTATTCATGGAGGTAGTAACGCATCGTCGTCAGCACCGGGTTGGGCGCGGTCTGGCCCAGGCCGCACAGCGAAGTGGCCTGGACGCTCGCGGCAAACTCCTTGAGCATCTGAAGGTCGTTCTCGGTGCCGTGGCCCTCGGTGATGCGGGTGAGAATCTCCAGCAACCGTTGCGTGCCGAGCCGGCAGGGCGCGCATTTGCCGCACGATTCCTTCGACGTGAACGAGAGAAAGTAGCGCGCGAAATCCACCATGCAGGCGGTGTCGTCAAGCACGATCATGCCGCCGCTACCCATGATCGCGCCCAGCCGGTTCAGTTCCTCGTAGTCAATCCGCGTGTCAAACAGCTCGGCGGGAATGCAGCCGCCGCTGGGGCCGCCCGTCTGCACCGCTTTGATCGGCCGGCCGGTCGAACTGCCGCCGCCGATGTCTTCGAGAATTTCGCGCAGCGTGATGCCCATCGGCACTTCGACAAGGCCGCCGTGGCGGATTTTGCCGGCGAGAGAGAAAACTTTTGTGCCCTTGCTTTTCGCCGTGCCCAAGGCGGCAAAGGCTTCCGCACCGTGGCGCAGAATCCAGGGGAGGTTGGCGAAAGTCTCCACGTTGTTGATGATGGTGGGACAACCCCAGAGGCCGCGTTGCGCGGGAAACGGCGGACGCATGCGCGGCATACCGCGTTCGCCTTCGATGGACAGGATCAGCGCCGTCTCTTCGCCGCACACGAACGCACCCGCGCCTTCGCGAATCTCAATGTCGAAGCAGAAATTCGTGCCGAGGATGCGCTCGCCCAGAAAGCCCGCGGCGCGCGCCTGCTCGATGGCGCGGCCCAT
>CAYIOH010000429.1:0-4078 GCA_964364975.1 uncultured Bifidobacteriaceae bacterium | reverse complement strand
CGCGTTGAACGAAGGCGACAAAGCGCACCCCCGTGTCTATGACGGCACTGGCCGGCACGGTCAGCACTTCGCCAAATGAAGCGTCCAATTCCACGCTGCCCCACATCTGCGGACGCAGTTCCGATTTTGGATTGTCCACCTCCAGCCGAATTTCCGCGCGCCGTGTCAGCGGATCAATGTGCGGATAGATGAACGTGATCGTGCTCTCGTAGGTCTTGTTGCCCAAATAAGGAAGAACGACACGCGCCTTTTGGCCCACCTTGATCAAGGGCAACTCGAATTCATACACGTAGGCCCGCAGCCAGAGATGCGAAAGGTTTGCGATCTCATAGAGCGTGTCGCCCGCCATGAACGCTTTGCCCGCCACGGCGGTTTTGGCCACGACATGCCCGGACACCGGGGAGCGCAGCAATACTTCGTCGGTGGGCTGGCCGTTTTGTTCGAGCGCGCGGACTTCCGGCTCACCGATTTGCCAGAGTGACAATTTTCGCCGCGCGGATTCGAGGAGCCGCCGGGCCAAGTCGTGTTGCGGGGCGGCGGGGTTATTCTTCAACTGCTCGAAGTGTTGAAAAGCCAGCAAGTATTCAGTCTCGGCGGAAAACAACTCCGGGCTGTAAACCGTGAGCAACGGTTCGCCCTTTTCGACTCGTTGGCCGGTGTAATTGACTTTGAGATCGCGCACCCAACCGCCGAAACGCGGGGCGAACCTGGCCAGCTTGGTTTCATCATGCTCGAACGTGGCGGTCGTGCGGATCAACTGCGATAACTCGCGTTTCTCTACATTCCCGGTGGTCAGGCCAATCATCTGCTGCTTGTCGGGCGATAGCGAGATCGCGATGCGGCCCGGCACGGGCGGTGCCGTTGTGCTCGTCGTGTGGCCTTCGTGGCCGGCAGGCGCTTCTTTCTTCTCGATCAGCTTCATGTTGCATTCGGGGCAAAGGCCAGGGGCGTTGCTGATCACGTTGAGGTCCATCGGGCAGTAGAACTGTCCGGGCTTGATGTGCGCGGTCTTGTCGTCCGCTGCGGGCGCGACTGGCTTGGCGGCGGCTTTGTCGGCCTTGATGGGAACGAGTTTCATGTTGCAGATGGGGCAATCGCCTGGTCGGTCGCTCACGTACGTGGGGTGCATCGGGCAATGATACTTCTGCCCTTCGGACGCGCCGGAATCAGATTTCTTGCAGCCGGCGAACACCAACCCGAGTGCCAGGGCAATGAGCGGGAATACGAAGAGTTTTTTTGCAGTCATAGAGTTCACTTTGAAGAAGTCGTCGGGGACGGAGTCTTTTCAGACGCAGCATCACAACCGGCGTGAGTTTGTGGCACGTCAATGGGCGGATGTCCGGGCGGCAGGGTCAGTTTGGAAGCTACTGGCTCTGGGCAGCAACCGTGCTGCTCGGCCGCCCCGCATCCGCCAGGAGCGCGAGTATTTCCAGTTTCAGAAACTGCCGTCAACGCCATGCCGCACTTCGGGCAATTGCCCTGCTTGGCGCTCACCGCGTCAGGGTGCATGGGGCAAGTGTATTGCTGACTGGCGCTTTCCTTCTTGCTCGTTCTCTGGAGACGAGTGGGCATGTCGAAATAGAGTCCGGCTGCGGCCCCGACGAAAAACGTCAGGAGCAAAATGCCAATCAGTGGAAGGTGTTTGCCGATGAATTTCATGTTGATGTTGCGTTTCATTTTTTCGGTTGAGCCGGCTCTGGCTCGATTTCCGCGCCGATCATCTGCAGCGACTCGAAATCGCCGAGGCCGCAGCACAGGACAAGTTCGGACATCATCGTGAATTGCTCGGCCACGGCGCGGGCATACATGAGCCGGGCGTCGAGCAGCATCCGCCGCGTTTCGAGGATTTCGCGCAACGTGCGCCGGCCGGTTTCCCAAGCCGACCGCGCGCTGGCCAGCGCCTGTTCGCTGCGCGGAATGATTTCGTCCCGGTAGAGCAGTGCCTCGCGGCGCGCGGCATCAATCGCGACCGTGAGATGATGCACCTCCTGCCGCGCGGACAATTGCCAGTCGGTCAGGTCCAGTTCGGCCGCGCGCTGCTTGGCTTCATCGCGCCGGATGTCATTGCGATATTTTCCCGCGTTGGCCCACGGCAGATTGAAGCTCAAGACGAACATGCCCTGCCGGAACGAGCCGTCGCCGGTGTAATTGCGCGCCTCCAGCCCGGCGCTGAAATCCGGCAGCCGCTGCCGGCGCGTGAGCCGGGCCGCAGCCTCGGCTTGTTTGATCTGCTGGCGCATCACGAGCGTCTTCGGTTCGTATTTCAAGCTGAAGTCCACAAGCCGCTCGGTGTAAGCGATGGCCGGCGCGACGGCGGGCAGGTCGAGTGCGGGCCACGGCGACTCCGGCGCGCGATTGAGCAGGCGGTTCAAGGTGAATTCCTCGTTCCCGCGCAGCGCGATGTCGGTGCGCAACTGGTTCGTGCGTTTGGAAAGTTCGTTTTGCAACTCGAGCAATTCGGCGAGGGTGGCTTCATCCGTCCGGTATTTGGCTTCCGTCGCGCTGACCATCGTTTGCAGCCAGTCACGGTCCTGCCCGCCGATCTCGACGACGCGGTGGGCGAGCGCGGTCTTGAAAAGCGATTTGGCCAGGTCGCGCCGGAGCGTTTGGAACTGGTAATCCGCGCTGGCCTGCTCGGTGGCGAACTCGCTTTGCGCGACAGCCCGGGCGAGCGCCGGCTTGCCGAAAATCGGGAGCTTTTGCTCGACCCCGTAAATCAAATCGCCCTCGTCGGCGCGCATCATTTCGCGCGCGGCCATGCCGCCCAAGCGGACCATGGGGTCGTCCCACGAGCGCACGGCGGCGGCGTTGGCAGCGGCGGCGTTGGTGCGGGCGCTCGCCGCCTGGAGCGCCGGATGGTTGGTGCGCATTTCCTCGGCGAGTTGGGTGATGAACGCAGGCGTGACCTGCACGGCGTTGGTAGCCGGTTCGCCGCGCACCGCCGGAATGGCGAGCGCAAGGCCGCTCAGGATCAAGATGGATTGGACAACTGCTCTCATGGCTTTCGTATGACATAATCGCGCAGCGACGAAAAGGAAAACCGCAATGCACCTGCGCGGTACACACTGCGGGCGTTCAGGCGGGGAAAATCAGATGAGCCGGGCGCAGTGCCGCGTGAAAAGCGGCACACCCGTCGCCGTCAGCGACGCAGAAGCGGCAGGAGAAAAAGTTTGCGCCGCGACGCCGGGCAAAGTCCAGGCCAGCGCGGCGGGAGCGAAAATCGAAAGTTGATTTTGAAAACTGGCGGGGACTGGCGTTGCAGTTCCCGGTTGAGAATCCGACGAAGCGGGCGTGACGCAGCAATCCGTCTGGCCGCAACCGCAGCAGGCCCGCGCCGCGCGCCCGGCACTGGCCGGGAGCGTCTGGCGCGCGGCGACCGCCTGCGTCCACACGAACAGCAGGCTGAGGAGGATGGCTAAGAACGGTTTCACGTTTGCTCGTGCCGGAACAAAACCAGCGGGGCGATCATTTTTTCGCTTTGGCTTCGGCTTCCTCAATTTTCTTCACGTATTTGGCCGGAGCTTTCTTGAAATCCTTGAGGCAGGATTTGCAGCAGAGTTTGATTTCGCGGCCCTCGTTCGTGAAGACATAGGGCTTGCCCATCTCGCCAAGTTTTTCGCCGGACACGGCGCAGGTGGTCAGCGTGTAAGGTTTGACGGCTTCCTTCTTGGTTTCGGCGTAACTGCTGAGGAACGGCACGGCCAGAAAGCTGGCCACCACGATGCTACCGGTGAGACGCTGGAATGTTTTCATAAGAGGTTTCTAGTGTTGGTTTCGTTGACTACAGCTATTAAACCCCGTCAAAAGTAAAACCACTCAAAAATCTTTCCCGAAGCCGGAAAGGCGAACGAAATAGCGCGGCGTTCACCGCGCCGAAACCTTGCTTCATTTGCCGCCGGGAAATTTCCGTGGGATTTGCCGCCCGCCGGTGTATAGACAATACGAACCGGCGACGCGAGCGAGCGCCTCCCGAAACGAACATGAATTCGGACGATGCCGCGAAATTCAGTCCCGTTGGTGGCTGTGACTGTGGTTGTCGTCGCACAGTGAAAACTCTAAGTTGCGGCTGGTGGTGACA
>CAYIOH010000428.1:0-4099 GCA_964364975.1 uncultured Bifidobacteriaceae bacterium | reverse complement strand
TCGGCGATGTATTCGATGAGTTCCTCATGCAACTGTTTCACATGGTCGGCCGACGGCCCGGACGCCGGCGCTTCGGTGAACTTGCCGCTCTTGTCCGTGGCGTAGGTGATGACCTCACTGCGAATCACGTCGAGCAACTGGTTGAAACCCGGTCCCGGATTGATCGGCAGACTCAGCGGAAAGGCCCGCGCGCCGTAGTGCTCGCGCACCTGCGCCAGAATTTTTTCAAAGTCCGTCTCTTCCTTGTCGAATGCGTTGATGACGATGAATTTCGGGATGCCGAATTGCGTGGCGTATTTCCAGACCGCGTCCGTGCCCACGCCGACACCGTGGCTGGCGTTGACAACGACGAGCGCGAAATCGCCCACGCGCAGCGCGCCGAGACCTTCGCTGATGAAATCCGCGTAACCGGGGCAGTCGAGAATGTTGAATTTCTTCCCCAGCCACTCCAGGTGCAGGAGTGAGGCCGAGACGGAAATCTGCCGCTTCTGTTCGCTCTCGTGATAATCCGAAACGGTTGACCCGGCGGCGATGCTGCCCATGCGGTTGATGACCCCGGCGGTTTCCAGCATGGCTTCGCTGAGCATCGTCTTGCCCGAAGAAGCGTGTCCCACGATTGCGAAGTTGCGGATGTCAGCGGCCTGATACTCTTTCATAAAATAATAACGGCAGGAAAAGTTTGAAACCCCGGAGGAAGGCTAAATTGATTGCCAGCTTTCACGTGGCAGAGTGTAGAAACCCATTCGCGACGTGCCAAGACCGAAACCTAGCCGTTTTTTGCAATTAACCGGACGTGTCTTGACCAAACCCAAGAAGGTGGGCTCGTGCGTCCGCGCGAGCCGACGAAAGCGGCTCGCCGCGAAACGGCAACTTGCAAAGCTTGCTGGCGAGCGATAGTTTCCCGCCATGACAATCGCCTTGGCCAGAGACGTTGAGGACTTCCTGCAAAATCAGGTGCGCTCCGGTGTCTGTGCCGATCCCAGCGAACTCATCAACGACGTGATCCGCTCCGTCCGCGAACAACAGCAGAAACCGTTCGAGGTTACCCCGGAGTTGGAAGCGTGGTTGCTGGAAGCCGCCGACCAGCCGGCGACGCCACTGACCCAAGCCGACTTCGCCGGCATCCGCGAACGAGTGCGGGCGCGCACGAAATCTCCCGCGTCATGAGCGTCCGCAAGTCCGACGATTTCATCGCGGACGTGGAACGGCAATTTGAGTGGTATGCGGTCAACGCCGGCTGGGGCGTGGCGCAGCGATACCTCGACGCGGCGGAAGCCACCTGCCGGCTCCTCGGACAACACCCACAGCTTGGACCGCGGGGTGGCTTCGCTCATCCGCGCCTTCGCGACTGGCGTTTCTTCGTCGTGTTCCGTCCCTTCAAAAAGCACGTGCTTTTCTACGAGGTGGTTGGCGACGACGTGGTGATGCGCCGCGCCATGCACGGGCATCGGGACCTGCCGCGACGACTGCTCGAACCACCACCGGCACAGTAGGCACGGAATCTTTGTAGCTCACACGGCAAAAAGTAGAGAAGCCGCCGCCGCAAGCCAGACGCAAATGAAGAAACCAGATTTTTGCTTTGATTTCCATTCGGCCATCGGCCAATGATGCGCCAAGAGAAAATTGCCTTGGATTATGGAATTCCGATTTTTCTGTCCATCCTGCGGTCAGAAGTTGAAGGCAGATCAGGAGACCAGTGGACAGCCGGTTGATTGCCCGCATTGCGGCGTTGAATTTCGCGTCCCGCAATGGTCGCGCCCCCGCCGTCCCTTCGTTACGCTCTCCCGCCATGGCGACCGCATTTGAGCAGGCATTTGAGGTGGTTCAATCGCTCGCAAGGGATTTCGACGCGAACAAGGCGCATTTTCTTTCGCCGGGCTACCAGGAATCCGAAGTCCGCAAAGATTTTCTCGACAAGTTTTTTTCCGCGCTCGGCTGGGACGTGGACCACAATTCCCAGAAAAATCCCTTTGCGCAGGAAGTGAAGGTGGAACGCGGCGTCAGCATGCACGGCACGCAACGCCGGGCGGATTACGCCTTTTACATCGCCCCGAATTTCCGGGACGTGCGATTTTACACGGAAGCCAAGAAACCCTTTGGCGACATCGCCACGCCGGACAATTATTTCCAAGTCATCCGCTACGGGTGGAACGCGCAAACGCCGGTGGCCCTCCTGACGGATTTTGAGCAATTCCAAATCGTGGATTGCCGTTACAAGCCGGACATTGCCACGGCGCTAAATCACCAAATTCGGGAATACCATTTCAGTGAATACGCCGACGCGGGGAAATTCGCCGAGATTTTCCACCTGTTTTCCCGCGACGCCGTCGCGTCCGGTTCGCTGGAAAAATTCGCCGGGACACTCCCCAAGAAACGCGGCAAGGCCGTCCAACGCGGTTTGTTCACGGGCGCCTATCAGAGCATTGACGACGCTTTCCTTGAAGAACTGGACGAACACCGCGACTCACTCGCCCGCGCCTTCAAAAACCGGAATCCCGATCTCGACGGCGACGCCCTCACGGAAATCACCCAGCGCACGATTGACCGGCTGGTGTTCATCCGCTTCCTGGAGGACAAGCTGATTCACCCGGAGCACCTGGTTGCCAACTTTGGCGACAAGGGGACCGCATGGCGGGATTTCGTGGCCGCGTCACACAAGCTCGACGGCATTTACAACGGCATCGTCTTCAAGGAGCACGCCATTCTCGACAAGCTGAGCTTCAAGGTGGATGACGACGCCTTTGCCGACATCTGCAAGCGGCTCTCACACGTCAACACCGTTTACGATTTCAACGCCATCCCAATTCACATTCTCGGCAGCATCTACGAGCGGTTTCTCGGCAAGGTCATTGTCACCACCGATAAGCGCGCTCGCGTGGAGGAAAAGCCGGAAGTGCGGAAGGCCGGAGGTGTCCATTACACACCGCAATACATCGCCCGCTACCTCGTGGAGAACACCGTCGGCAAACTCATTGCCGGCAAGACGCCGGCGCAGATTGCTAAGATGGCCTTCGCTGACATTTCCTGCGGCAGCGGCTCCATTTTGCTGGCCGCGTATGACTTGTTGTTGGTCTATCATCGCGACTGGTTCAACGCCAACCCGGACAAGGCGAAGAAGGCCGGTTGCGTGCTGCGGGATGATGGCGCGTGGCATCTCTCGCTCAAACAGCGGCGTGAAATCCTGGTCAACAACATTTACGGCGTGGACATTGACCGCCAGGCCGTGGAAGTGGCGCAACTCTCCCTTTACCTGAAACTCCTGGAGGAAGAAACCACCGGCACAGCGAGGGAATACCAGATGGAGTTTCACGAAACGCTCCTGCCGTCGCTGAATAAGAACATCGTGTGCGGCAACTCGCTCATCGGGACGGATATTCTGAGCGGCGAACTTTTCGAGCCGGTCGAGGAGCGGAAATTAAACCCGATGAATTTTGAGGATCGCTTCCCCGAGATAATGAAGCGCGGCGGGTTTGACGTGATTGTTGGCAATCCGCCGTACATCTTCACGCGTGAAACGATCCCCATACGGGAACGCAATTACTACTCCCGGAAATACGCCTTGAGTTGGGAGAAGCAGAACACGTTCATGCTTTTCATGGAGAGGTTGCTCCAGCTTCTGAGTCCGAAGGGCATAGGGAGCTTCATTGTACCAAATTCCTGGCTCACTATCGAAAGCGGGAAGCTGCTTCGGCAGCGATACCTGTCGCACATGCAGCGCGTTGTTGATCTTAATTACCCTGCTTTTCGCGGCGTATCAATGGAGCCCTGCATTTTCTTTGCGCAGCGCACAGAAACAGACTCGCCCGTTGAGTTGGCAAGGATTAGCACGCGCGATGAATTGACCACGACGCCTTTTTTCCACGCGGACAGGTCCCGCTTGCAGCAACACAACCTCATCGTTTTCCATGAAAGCTCTTCAGAAAGCGACCTCGTTGACCGCATACTCTCAAAAGCAAAACCGTTGGGGGAGTTGTTTGACGTTAGAACGGGGCTCCAAGCGTACGAGAAAGGCAAAGGTGTTCCTCCCCAAACTGGCGAAGATGTCCAAAATCACGTATTTGACCGCCGTAGTTACGCCAGTAAACACAGTGTCCGCTAC
>CAYIOH010000427.1:0-4112 GCA_964364975.1 uncultured Bifidobacteriaceae bacterium | reverse complement strand
GGGGCCGAACGACGCTTGGAACACGGTCCGAGGCTCGTTTTCCTTGGCTTCCGACAACGTGACGCCCACCAACTGGTCAGGAATCCGGGCGTTGGCTGACCCGCCCCAGGTGCCAAACGCCCAGCGCATCCGTCCCTACGCCGCCAATCCATGGTATTGGCAATACAAAGGCAAGCCGGTCCTGCTGCTGGGCGGCAGCAAGGACGACAACCTGTTTCAAATTCCCGACCTAAAGGAGCATCTCGACGAGATGGCGAAGGCTGGCGCGAATTACATTCGCAACACCATGAGCGACCGGCCCGACAAAGGCTTCGAAGTTTATCCCTTCGAACGCCGCGCGGATGGGAAGTACGACTTGGAGCGTCTGAATCCCGAGTACTGGCGGCGGTTCGCGGACATGCTGCGCTGGACCTATGAGCGCGACATCATCGTGCAGATCGAGGTGTGGGATCGCTTCGATTACTCGCAGGAACGCTGGAAGCTGCATCCCTACAACCCGTCCAACAACGTCAACTATACCTTCGAGCAGTCGGGCTTCGCGCCGGCGTATCCCGATCATCCCGGCCAGAACAAACAACCGTTCTTCTTCACCACGCCCAAGCAGCGCAACAACGCCGTGGTGCTGAAATACCAGCAGCGCGTCGTGGAGGAAATGCTCCGGCTCGCGTTGCCGTATCCGCACGTGCTGTATTGCCTGGATAACGAGACCTCGGCGGAGGAGGCGTGGGCCATGTATTGGGCGGAGTTCATCCAGGAACGCGCCCGGGCCGCCGGCGTGGACGTCTTCCTCACCGAGATGTGGGACGACTGGAATCTGCGCGCCGCGACCCATCGCCGCACGTTCGATTACCCGGAGCGCTTCGCCTTCGCCGACGTCTCGCAAAACAACCACCAGAAAGGCCAGACCCACTGGGACAACTTCCAATGGGCGCGCGGCTTCCTGGCGAAACAGCCGCGGCCCATCAACACGGTGAAAACCTACGGCGCGGATGGCGGGCGCTTCGGCAACACCCGCGACGGCCTCGAGCGCTGGTGGCGACACCTCATCGGCGGCGCGGCGGCGGTGCGCTTCCATCGGCCGGATTCCGGCCTTGGTTTCTCGCCACAAGCGGCGGCGTCCATCCGCGCCGCGCGCAAACTGGCCTCGCTGGTCAACTTCTGGGAGCTGTTGCCCGCGCTCGACCTGCTGCGCAACCGCGACGCCAACGAAGCCTACCTGACCGCCAAACCCGGCGCCACCTACTCGCTCTACTTTCCGAATGGTGGTCAAATCGAGCTGGATTTGCGCGAGCACGCCGGCCCGTTCGAGGTTCGCTGGATTGACATCGGCACTGGTGAATGGGGCAAACGCCAAACGGTAACCGGCGGAGGTTGGATTCCTGTGGCCGCACCGTCTGCTGGCCATTGGGCCGCCGCCGTGGTTAAGGCGCCTTGAATGGACAATCTTCGACTTATGGAACAACTCTTCACCAACCTCAGTCGCGCCGTGGAAGGCGCGCCGGCGATTGCGCTGGCGGCCTCCCTCGTGTGGGGCGTGTTGAGCATCGTGCTGAGTCCCTGCCATCTCGCCAGCATCCCGCTGATCATAGGTTTCATCAGCGAGCAGGGACAGGTGACAGCGCGGCGGGCGTTCTGGACCTCGACGTTGTTTGCCGTGGGCATCCTCATCACGATTGCGGCGATTGGCGCAATCACGGCGGCGGCGGGCCGCATGATGGGTGACGTGGGGCGTTACGGGAATTATTTCGTGGCGGTCATTTTCTTCGTGGTGGGCCTGCACCTGGTCGGAGTGATTCCGTTGTCGTTTTCCGGGCCGGGCCAGGTGGGGCTGAAGCGCAAGGGTTACCTGGCGGCGTTGATTCTCGGGTTGGTGTTCGGCATCGCGCTCGGGCCTTGCACGTTTGCCTACATGGCGCCGATGCTGGGCGTCACGTTCAAGCTGGCGGCAACCAACTTTCTTTACGGTGCACTCCTGCTGATCGCCTACGGCGTCGGACATTGCGCGGTGATTGTCGCGGCAGGCACGTCCGCCGAACGCGTGCAACGCTTCCTCAACTGGAACGAACAATCGAAAGGCGTCGCCGTCGTCAAGATTGTCTGCGGCGTGCTCGTGATTCTTGGTGGCGTCTGGCTGATTTACACGGCACCGTGAAACTGCAGAAACCTCAACCAAAGGAAAAACCATGAAACCAAACCTCACACGTCGGAACTTTCTCGCCACGGCCGGAGTGGCTGCCCTTGCCAGCGGTCTGGCCTGTGGCGCAGAAGAAACCTCAAAAGGCAAATCCATCAAAATCCTCGGCATCGCCTGCAGCCCGCGCAAGGGCATGACCACGGCCAGGGCCGTGCAAACCGCGCTCGACGCCGCGAAGTCCGTGGACACGCGGATCGCCGTCGAGTTGATTGACCTTGGCGGACTGAACATCGCTGGTTGGTCGCCCAAACTGCCGAAAGATGACTTCGACGCGATTCTGCCAAAGTTGCAAGACCCGCAACTCGGCGGTCTAATCTTCGGTTCGCCGTCGTACTTCCGTTCGCTCAGTTCGCTGTGCAAGGCGTTTATCGAGCGTTGCATGCCGTTGCGCGAGGGCGTGATGGTGCTGGCCGACAAGCCGGTGGGCGCGCTGGCGGTGGGTGGCGGTCGCAACGGCGGACAGGAGTTGGTCGTGCAGCAAATCCTCACAGCGATGTTGAGTTACGGCATGGTGCCGGTCGGCGGCAAATCGCCCGCGATGCTCGGCGGCACGCTCTGGAACACCAAAGACGACGTGAGCCAGGACGAAACGGGGTTGCAATCGGCCAAACTCCTTGGCGCACACGTGGCGGAAGTCGCGTTGAAACTGTTCAGGAACCCATGAGCGACAACACCGCACCCAAGCGTCTCGCGTTTTTCGAGCGCTACCTCACACTTTGGGTCTTCCTGTGCATGATTGTCGGCGTCGCGCTCGGCAAGCTCGCGCCCGGACTCACCGCGAGCTTGAGCAAGCTGGAGTTCGGCCAAGGCTCGCAAGTAAACGTGCCCATCGCGGTGCTCATCTGGCTGATGATCTACCCGATGATGCTCAAGGTGGATTTCACCGCGCTGGGTGGCATTGCGCGCAAACCGCGAGGGTTGGGAGTCACGCTCGTCGTGAACTGGCTCATCAAACCGTTCAGCATGGCGTTGCTCGCGTGGCTCTTCATGCAACACCTGTTCAGCGCGTGGGTTTCGCCCGACTTGGCCAAGGAATACACGGCCGGCCTCATTATCCTTGCCGCCGCACCGTGCACGGCAATGGTATTCGTATGGAGCTATCTCACCGACGGCGACCCGGTCTATACGCTGGTGCAAGTGGCGGTGAACGATCTGATCATGCTGGTCGCGTTTGCGCCCATCGTGATGTTCCTTTGTGGCGTGGCGAACGTGGTTGTGCCGTCGAAGGTGCTCATCACATCCGTGGTGGTGTTCATCGTGATTCCGCTGGCGGCGGGCTGGCTGACGCGCACGGTGTTGCTCAAGTCGCACGGCAAGAACTGGTTCGAGCAGAATTTCCTGCCGAAGTTTCATCCGGTGACGATTTTTGCGCTGCTGCTGACGCTCGTGCTGATCTTCGCGTTCCAGGCGGAAAACCTCACGACGCGCTGGCTCGCCGTGTTGTTGCTGGCCGTGCCGATCACGTTGCAAGTCTATTTCAACTCCTCGCTCGCCTACCTGCTGATGCGCTGGCTGAGGGTGCCGCACAATGTGGCGTCGCCCGGCGCGCTCATCGGCGCGAGCAACTTCTTTGAACTGGCGGTGGCCGTGGCGATCACGCTGTTTGGTCCGGCTTCCGGCGCGGCGTTGGCGTGTGTCGTCGGGGTGCTGGTGGAAGTGCCGGTGATGTTGTCCGTCTGCAAGATCTGCAATCAATCGCGCGGGTGGTATGAGGCGCGGGTGGCGTGAAATCCGAAAGGAGCGTCGGCTGTGTTCTGCCAGTTTTGGCATTCGAGCTTCCTTCGAGTTTCGGATTTCGTTTGCGGACCGCGAGTGCCGCGGTTCTGGCGTGTGCATCTTGAAGGTTCCCCCGAACGCAAAATGGCTTGGAGCGCGGCGTTTAGAGCCTGTGTGAAAAATTCCCGCTTACTTTGAACAT
>CAYIOH010000426.1:0-4116 GCA_964364975.1 uncultured Bifidobacteriaceae bacterium | reverse complement strand
GGATTCGCGCGCAGAACATCTGGCGGCGCTGGATGGTGGCGCACAACATCCCGCGCCCCAACGGCCAGCCGCCGCACCCGCTCCTGACGCCGTGCAGCTCGCACCAATTCGATGAGATGGTCCAGGCGGACGAAGCGAGTCAGAAACTTTTCATTGATCGCTACCTCGAAGAAAAGCTCGCGCCGGATTACTGGTGGATGGACGCCGGCTGGTATTTCCATTATGGCGGCGGCTGGCCGCGCACCGGCACCTGGGAGGTGGACACGAACCGTTTTCCGCGCGGGCTGCGCGCCATCACCGACCACGCGCACGCCAAAGGCGTGAAGAGCATTGTCTGGTTTGAACCCGAGCGAGTGACGCCCGGCACTTTTCTCTACACGAACAATCCCGCGTGGCTGCTCGGCCGCGAGGGCGGGCAGAAGCTGCTGAACCTCGGCCACGACGACGCGCGCGCGTGGCTGATAAATCACATTGACCGCTTGCTGACCGAGCAAGGCATTGATCTCTACCGGCAGGATTACAACGTTGACCCGCTCAAATTCTGGCGCGAAGCGGACGCCGAAGATCGCCAGGGCATCACCGAGAATCACTACGTCACGGGCTACCTCGCCTATTGGGACGAACTGCGGAAGCGGCATCCCGGCATGTTGATTGACACTTGCGCGAGCGGCGGCCATCGCAATGATCTCGAAACGCTCCGTCGCGCATTGCCGTTTCTGCGCAGCGATTTCATCCAGGACGCCGTTGGCAACCAGTGCCACACCTACGGCCTCTCGTTCTGGCTGCCGTATCACGGCACCGGCACGGACCAGCTTGGCGTCTATGATCTCCGTAGCGCGCTGGCCTGTCCGCACTTCATCGCCTGTTGGGACGTGCGCGACCGCAAGCTCGATTACAATTTTCTGCGCAAAACCATCGGCGACTGGCGGCAATACGCTCCTGACTATCTGGGTGATTTTTACCCGCTCTCGCCTTACACCACGGCGAACGATGCCTGGCTCGCGTGGCAGTTTGATCGTCCAGAAGCCGGGCAAGGCGTGGTCCAGGTATTTCGCCGCGCGAACAGCATCTACGAATCCGCCCGCGTCAAACTCCGCGGACTCGAGGCCAAGGCGCGTTACGCCGTGACCGACCTTGACAAACCGGATGGCACGCAAGAATTGACCGGCGCGGAACTCGCCGAGCGCGGATTGCTCGTTGTTGCTCCCAACCAACCGGCGGCGATCGTAGTCACGTATCGGAAGATCAACTAAGCGCCTGATTGAAAACTGTAGCGTCAGCCATCTTGGCTGACGTGGAGCCGGGCTTCCAGCCCGGCGGAAAAAACAACACGCGGGAGAACGTCTCGGTGCAACTTGAGCGGCCTCGCAAGGCGTGGGAGCTTTCCGGGCGGCAGGATGCCACCCTCTACGGCAGGCCCGGAGGCCCGCCGCTACTTTTCAAACACGCTCTGAGTCAGGCACCGCCGGGCAACTGCCGGTTTGAAGCGGAGAACTTCTTGCACAGTTCAACCAGCGCGACGACGCGCGCGTCGGGCGTTCCGGCATCGAGGTCCGCGATGACGACGTCGCACGGCGCGTACTCACGGGCCATGCGTTCGAAGTCGGCCTCGATCTCCGGCATGGTCTTGTTGGCGGCATCCATGGGCGTGTACATCACTGCCCGGCGCGCGGCGGGAAACAGCGCCTTGGCCCGCGCCAGATCCGACTTGATGCCCATGTCAATGTAGCCGACGCCCGGCACCTGGGCGTAAGCCTCAAGATACGGTGTGGCATTCCAGGCGCAGTTGTGAATGCCGAGGCTGCCGTAAACGGAGGCGAGCTTCTGATCGAACGGCAGGAGCAGGTCACGATACACCTTCGGAGAAACCAAGTTTACCAGGCAATTGCTCGCGGTCACAAAACGCACATCCACGCCGCCGGCGCGCTGGCGTTCGTGCAAGCGCCGGAGGCCCTGGATCATCGTCTCACAAACGCAGGCGAACAAATGCCGCGCCTTGCCGGGTTCCTCCAGCACGTCCACCAAGAGTTGCTCGCCGCGCAGGCGTTGCGCATTGTTGAGCACGCCCTGCCAGTTGATGAAACCCTCGACGCGACCCTCGCGCGCCGCGATCCACTCGACCTGCTCCATCAATTGCGCGAAGTGCGGATTGCGGTCGAGGTCGGGCGGTTCGAGGCGGGCGAGTTGTGCGTCCGTCAGGTAGTCGTGGGCGCAGTTGGGCCAGTTGTTTTCCGCATAGACGATGGGCACGCCATAGATCGCCGCCACCGCGCAGGCGCCGTAGGTGCCGGTCAATAAATCGAGCGGCGCGTCAGGCCGGCCAATGCCGCCGATCTGCGTTCCCGGAAAGCGGCGCTTCAGTTCGGCGCGCATCTTAACGACGCAATCGCGACGGTAGGCCGGGTCGGTGTGAAAGCGCTCGCCGAAGTTGATAGCGAGATGCTGCCGGCACCATGCGGGCGTGAAGCCGATCTCGGGACGCAGGAAAGGCTCGTTCCCGTCGGCCGCCCGCCGCGTCGCCGGAGCGCCGGGAGCAATGTAGCTGATGAGTTGGCAAGTGCCGTTCATTGCGCTGGGAAATCAGTCTGCCATTCAGCGCGCACGACACCGACGACCTGCCGCGACGGTGCGCGAGCACGGCGGGCGAGACGAGCAGCTTTGACCAAAATCACGCTTGCAGCTTAGTGTCTGATCCAAACCAGCTCAATGCTTCTCACTTGAAACCAACTTCACCGTCCTCATAGCCGCTGCTTTGAAGATTTCGTCTGTGACGTCTCTGCTGTGTTGGAGACGCACTTCATCATCGAACAACCCGGTCGCTCCACCGTGGTTTGGAAGGAATTCAACGTCAGACGGTGAAGCAGCCAGTTCCAAAAATCTGCAGCCGGCGTTCTCCTTCCTGGCTGCATCCCGCTTCGGATTGCAAGGGCCGGTTGATTTGATCCCGTCGCACTGACGTTGGCCCGGCGGTCCAGAGCGGAAAAGGTTAAAGCAAATCTCTTGACATCGAAATCCGCCCGTCGCACTACATGTTCATGCCTCAGCCAATTAACCGCCGTGAATTCCTCGGCCACACCGCCGCCACCGCCGTCCTCACCCTTCTGTCCGGCCCAGCATTGCGGGCGGCGGGATTTCGCGGGCGACTCCGCAAAGCCATGATCGTCAAGGAGGTCACGGAGAAAGCACTGGAGCCGCTCAAGGCAGCGGGCTTCCAAGGAGTCGAAACGACGCACATTTGCCCCGAGGATGAGGCCGCCGCAGGCCGTGCAGTCGCCGAAAAGCTGGGCATGAGAGTGCATTCCGTGTTGCGGGGCTGGATGGAATTCAACAGCGAGGACCCGCAAAAAGTGGAGGCTTCACTCGACAATGTGCGCAAGGCCTTGCGCGCCGCGAAGGCTTACGGTGCCGATGCGGTGCTGGTGGTGCCCTGCCGTGTCAGCGGCATGCCGATGCCTGAGCCGTGGGAGTTTGACATCGCCTTTGACGAGAGGACCGGCCACGTCACGCGCGTGGCCGCGGGCGACAACACCCGGTTCGAGGATTACATCAAAGCGCAGAACCGCGCCACCGATACGTCGCGCGCGGCGGTGGAGAAACTCATTCCGCTCGCCCAGGAGTTGAAGGTGATCATCGCGCTGGAGAACGTCTGGAACAACCTCTGGGTGAAACCGGCGCTCTACCAGCATTTCATCGCCTCGTTCGCCAACCCGTGGGTCAAATCGTATTTCGACATTGGCAATCACGTGAAATACGCGCCACCGCAGGACTGGATCAAGGCGCTTGGCCCGCTGATTGTGAAACTGCATATCAAGGATTTTCAACTGAACCCGGACGGCCACGGCGGCAAATTCGTTCATCCGCGCGACGGCAGCATTGACTGGCCGGTCGTGCGTCGCGCCTTGGACGAGGTCGGCTACGATGGCTGGGCGACGATTGAAGACGGCGGACTGGAATTCGCCGAGTTCAGCCGGCGGTTTGATCTGATTGAGGAAGGAAAGTAATCCGCGAACAGACTTCAATCTGAAGCCATGAGACCCACGCTTCTCTCCCGGCGGCAATTCACGCGCACGATGCTCACCGCCGCGGGGGCAATCGGTGTGGCCCCGGCGTTCCTGC
>CAYIOH010000425.1:0-4118 GCA_964364975.1 uncultured Bifidobacteriaceae bacterium | reverse complement strand
CTCGCCGCCGAGCAAAATTTGCCGCCATTGCGCCCGCCCGCCGTGCCGCTGGTCACGCACGACCCGTATTTCAGCATCTGGTCGCCGGCGGACAAACTGACCGACGCGGACACCGTCCACTGGACCGGCAAGCCGCATCGGCTCACGAGCCTGGTGCGGATTGACGGCAAGGCGTTTCGCGTGATGGGCAAGGAACCGGCCAACGTGCCCGAGCTGCCACAAACGAATCTCGAAGTGCTGCCGACGCGGACGATTTACACGTTCGAGGGCGAAGGCGTGCGGCTGACGCTCACGTTCATAACGCCGGCGTTGCCGGAGGACATCGACATTCTGTCGCGGCCGATAACTTACGTGATTTATGACATCAAAGCCACGGATAGGAAGACGCACGAAGTCCACGTTTACTCTGATGTTTCTGGCGAGCTAGCGGTGAACGATCCTAAGCAGCAAGTCGCTTGGGAATCGTTCGTCAGGGGAAGCATGAAGACCTCCGACCCCTCCGACTTCTCCAACTGGGCTGCGGTCAAGAACGCCAAGATGGATTGGTCCACAGTTCTGAAGGTTGGGTCCAAGGACCAGCAGATACTCGCTAAGAAAGGCGACGATCTCCGCATTGATTGGGGTTTCCTCTATATCGCAGCTCCGATAGCTCCGACCGCGGAAGCCACATCGTGGATTGCTGATCGTGGATCGCTGCAGGCTGGATTCAACAAGGATGGATTGACGACCAAGCTGAGCAGCACACTTGAGCAGCCTACTGCCGCCGATGCGGTCGCGGCAGGAATGGTCCTGAAAGTCGGCAAGGTTTCTTCCCAGCCCGTCTCCCGCTGGCTCATGCTCGCGTACGACGACCTCTACTCGATTCAATACATGCGCAAGAACCTGCGGCCTTACTGGTGTCGCAACGGCTGGGAAGCCGCCGACTTGCTTGCGGCCGCTGCGAAGGATTACGAGTCGCTGAAAAAGCGCTGCGAGCAGTTCGACGCCGAGTTGATGGCGGATTTGCGCAAAGCCGGCGGCGAGCAATACGCCCGGCTCGCCGCGCTCGCGTATCGCCAGTGCTTCGCCGCGGGCAAGTTCGTCGCCGACGCCCACGGCCAGCCGCTTCAGTTCTGCAAGGAAAACCATTCCAACGGCTGCATCGGCACGAGCGACGTGTTTTATCCGATGTCGCCGCAGTTCCTGCTGTTCGGGCCGACGCTGGCCAAGTCGTTCCTCGTGCCGTTCATGAATTACGCGGCGAGCGAGCGCTGGAAGTTTCCCTTCGCGCCGCACGACCTCGGCACTTACCCGCACGCCAACGGCCAGGTCTATGGCGGCGGCGAGCGCACTGAGGAAAACCAGATGCCCGTCGAGGAGAGCGGCAACCTGCTCATCCTGTTCGGCGCGATTGCCCAGATGGAAGGCCACGCCGATTTCGCCGGCCTCTACTGGAAGCAGCTCGAACAATGGGCCGAGTATCTCAAGGCCAAGGGCTTTGATCCGGAGAACCAGCTTTGCACGGACGACTTCGCCGGCCACCTCGCACACAACGTGAACCTGTCAGCCAAGGCGATTTGCGGTCTCGGCGCGTTCGGGAAGCTATGCGACCTGCGCGGCGACAAGGCGAAGGCGGCGGAGTATTCCAAGCTGGCCCGCGAGTTTGCTGGGCGCTGGGTGAAGGAAGCCGACGATGGCGATCATTTCCGGCTGGCGTTCGATCGCCCCGGCACGTGGAGTCAGAAATACAATTTGATTTGGGATCGCATCCTGGACCTGAACCTGTTCCCCGCCGAAGTCGCGCGCAAGGAGATGGCGTTTTATCGCAAGACGCAAAACGCCTACGGCCTGCCGCTGGACAATCGCAAGGACTACACGAAGCTCGATTGGATCACTTGGACGGCGACGCTCACGCAGAACCGCGCGGACTTCGAGGCGTTGATTGATCCCATCTACACTTTCCTGAACGAAACGCCCAATCGCTCGCCGATGACGGATTGGTACGAGACGAAGACCGCGAAGAAAGTCGGCTTCACCGCGCGGCCCGTGGTAGGCGGCGTGTTCGCGCAACTGCTTTACGACAAGACCGTGTGGAAGAAGTGGGCCAGCCGCGACAAAACCAAGGCCGCCAACTGGGCGCCGATTCCCGCGCTGCCGTAGATCACGGCGCTGGCTTGGCCGCAAATGAAAGCGCGCGGACTGACATCCGCGGCTAGAAATGTTGGGGTGGCGCGCGGTTGGCTGGTTGAAGTAGGCTTTGCCGCACCGGGTCGGTCAACTGATTGCTTTTGATTATGGCTCAACGAATGGTTCTCACATTGGTTGGAGTTCTTGCTTGCGCCGTTGCGCTTGCCGAAGGTGAGATTTTTTCCGTCCGCGATTTCGGCGCAAAGGGCGACGGCAAGACGGACGACACAGTCGCGTTCCAGAAAGCGCTGGAGGCGGCGGGCAAGGCGGGCGGCGGAGTTGTTTCTGCGCCGCGCGGGAATTATTTCTTCGCCGGTCACTTAGTTGTTCCACCCGCAGTCACGCTCAAAGGGGTTTGGGAATCCGTCCCGGCGCATAATGGCATCCGCGACGCGGGTCTCCCGAAACCGACGGACGACGGGACGACGTTTCTCGTCACGGAAAGTGCGGGCAAGGAGGACGGCCCGCCGTTCATCACGCTCAATCACAACAGCACCCTCAAAGGCGTGGTCATTTATTATCCCGACCAGAATTCCGCCGAAGAACCGAAGCCGTATCCGTATGCGATTGCGATGCGCGGAAAGAACCCGGCGGTGCTCGCGGTCGAGTTGCTCAACCCTTACAACGGCATTGACGCTTCCCAGAATGAGCGGCACCTGATCCGCGATGTCCAAGGCCAGCCGCTTCGGCGCGGCATTTACGTTGATCACATTTACGACATCGGGCGCATCGAGAACGTCCACTTCAATCCGTGGTGGAGCATGAAGCCGAAGTTGTTCGAGTGGCAGCAGAAGAACGGCGAGGCGTTCATTTTCGGGAAGAGCGACTGGCAGTATGTGTTCAACACCTTCTGCTTTGGCTACAACGTCGGTTACAAATTCATCAAGACCAAATCCGGCGACTGCAATGGAAATTTCCTCGGCATCGGCGCGGATGATTGCTTCACGGCGCTGGAGGTGGAGCAATGCTCGCCCATCGGCCTGCTGATTTCCAACGGCGAGTTTGTTTCCTTCCACGGTCCGGATCCGACGATGGTGCGCGTCGGCACGAACAACACCGGCAGCGTCCGTTTCGTGAACTCGGCGTTCTGGGGACCGTGCAACCAGATTGCGAAGATCGCGGGTAAAGGCACGGTGGGGTTCAGCGATTGCACCTTTGTGCAATGGGATCGCAACAAGGAAGGTCGCCACGCGATTCAGGTCGAGGGCGGGAAACTGCTCGTCCGTGGCTGTGAGTTTCAGGAGAGCAAACCGCAAGTAGAAATCGGCCAGGCCGTTCGCAAGGCCGTAGTCACGGAGAATCTCATCAAGGGCAGGCTGCGCGTCGCCAACCAGAGCAGCGGCGTGGTGATCGTGAAGGATAACGCCAGCGATGATGCCGAACCAGAAATGGAGAAAAAATAATATGAAGACCCAAGTCACAGTTGGATTGTTCCTGGTGACGTGCTTCCTTTGCGGTTGCGGCGAGGGCACGCGAACGACCGGAGGCGCGGAGGATACGCCCAAGCCCGGCCCCGGCACCTTATTCGTGGCTACGAATGGCAATGATGCGTGGTCAGGCCGCCTTGCTGCGCCGAACCGCCCGGCGACCGACGGTCCGTTTGCGACGTTGCCGCGCGCGCTGGCGGCGGCGCGGGAGTTCAAGGTGGGGCCGGGGAGCACGCATGAGGCGACGACCATCTGGGTTCGCGGTGGGACATATTTTCTAACGACCCCGCTCGTGCTCACGCCCGAGGACTCAAACCTGAAGCTGATGGCTTATCCGAAAGAGCGCCCGGCCATCAGCGGCGGACGGCGCATCACGGGTTGGAAGGAAGTCACGGTCGCCGGGAAAAAACTGTGGACGACGGAAATTCCCGAAGCGCGCGAGGGTAAATGGTTTTTCCGTGAGCTGTGGGTCAACGGCGAACGGCGCGTCCGCGCGCGGCATCCGAACCAGGGCTATTTGAGCAT
>CAYIOH010000424.1:0-4120 GCA_964364975.1 uncultured Bifidobacteriaceae bacterium | reverse complement strand
ATTGTCGTAGGCATCCACAAAGTGAAACGTGCGAACCGGATCGAGTGGCACGCCCGTCGGACCGAGTACGCTGAGGCCGTTGCCGGGCGCGGTATTGGTGTTCGCCGTCCAGTCGCCGACGTCCACGAGGGGTGTGTTGGCGATCAGATCACCGTCAATACCGAAGCCGCCGGAAGGTGGCGCTATGGAAGCAGAGCCGCCAGGCGGAGGCGTGGCAAAAGAGTGAAGGACCGGGAGAATGATGCCGAGGGTGGCCCCGATGAATGTGTGTCTCCAATTTGTTTGCATGTTTATCTCGCTTGTTTGAACGATTACCTGATTCCTATCAGATCAACCGACGACACCGTGCGCGAGGAAGTGCCCCTTGCCTCGCCCCGATGTGTGCTGGATTTTTTACTTGTTGGAATCACAATTGATATTTCCTGCCTCCTGCACTGGTAGTGTTGTCGCACCCTTTCCGTGGAGGGACAATCAGGGCGTTTCCAGAGCTTTTACCCGGAGAATCCCCCAGAACGGCTCCAAGGCTTGACCCGGGCGAAGCGGATGCGCGGGATGCACCATCAGGGCTGGGTCGGCGGAGAAAAATGTCTGCGACGCAGACAGGAAATAGCGATCCGACTCTCTCGGTTGTCTCCGCTACCTGGTCGTGGGCCAGGCTAGGTTACAAACCGTGGCTCAAACACCGGCCCGAAACCATGTTTGCGGAGCAGTTCGATGAATTTCGCGATGCCGCGTTTCTCGTCGCTGCCGAGATGATAGTGGATGTGCCAGCCGAGGTAATCTTTGCGAAATTCTTCCGTGTAATCCGTGCGACTGCTGATGATGTGATCCAGCGTGTCCAAGCCGAAATCTTTCGCCTCGTGAAGTTGGCGGCGGAGCTTGCCGGTTTCCACGCCACGCCGGAGCGCCCACACCGCATAGACAAATGGCAACTTCGTCAATTCAAACCACGCCGCTCCGAGGTCAAAAATCTCGTGTTCATGCGGCGCGAGGGCAAAATCCAGTGCCGAGTCGCCGATGAGCAGGACAAAATCTTTTTCCTTCGCCGCCGCATAATTTTCCAGCGGCCTGAACTCCGGCTTCAGCCCGCGTTCCGCCAGCAACACTTTCAGCAGCGTCACGCTCGTGAGTGAGGCCGTGTCGCAGAAAATCTCCCTGGCCTCCTCCAGCGGTTTGCGATGCGCAAGAAATACACTTTTCACTTCGCCAAGTGAAGCGACGGCCACGCCATCGAGGATGTCGTAACGATCGTTGAACAGCGGTTCAACGATGCTGACGAGCGCGGCATCCAGTTCATCGCGATGCAACAGCTCGGCGAGTTTGGCGGGAGTGGCGTAAACGACCTGTTCTTCGAGTCCGCGGGTGAGCGGCACGGTGTTGAGCGCCTTCACCGAACCGACGCGAAAGCCGGCGAGCGATTGCTCCAGGCCAAACTCGCGCTCGCGATTGGCTGTGACCCGCTCGCGCTCGATTTGCCGCGCAATCTGCTCCGCCGAATCCGGCGTGGCCATGCGGAGTTCGGGTGTGTCGTCGGAACTGCTCACTGCAAAATCTTACGAAGTTCATCCCGAATTGCGCGAACATTTTCGGCTGGCGGGTCGCGAACTTTGCAGGTTTGATTGTTGATCGGTTGGTCCCAACCTCCACGACCTGTAACAAGCCACTGGCGGTGTGCGTCTCAAGCAGCATGAAAACACGACTTTTGTGTTCGTTCCTGGCCGTCGGCGGTCTGCTCACGCATCCGATCATTGGTCTGACTCAAGCCGCGAGCAATGCAGACCTGCCGCCGGGATTCCAACGACTCGAATTCAAGGTGGATGGCATCACGCGGGAGGGGCTGGTTTACGTTCCACCCACGGCAAAGGCGACCTCCACGCCCGTCGTCTTCGTTTTTCACGGTCACGGCGGCAAGGCGCGACAGGTGGCGCGCGGTTTTGCCATGAACCGGCATTGGCCGGAGGCGATTTCCGTTTACATGCAGGGTTTGAACACGCCCGGTCGCCTGACCGATCCTGAAGGAAAGAAACCCGGCTGGCAGCATGGTGTCGGCGACCAACAGGACCGCGACTTGAAATTCTTCGACGCGGTGCTGGCGCGGTTGAAACAGAATTACCAGGTGGACGGGGACCGCATTTACGCGACGGGCCACTCCAACGGCGGCGGGTTCACTTATCTGCTCTGGGCGGAGCGCGGTGATGTCTTTGCCGCCGTTGCGCCCTCGGCGGCGGTGTTCCGCGATGTGGGAAAATTGAAGCCCAAGCCGGCGATGCATCTCGCCGGCGAGCAAGACGCGCTGGTGAAGTTCAGATGGCAAGAGCTGACCATGGACGCGGTGCGCAAGCTCAACGGGTGCGACAGCGAAGGCAAACCGTGGGACCAGCAATGCACGATCTACCCCTCAAAGACCGGCACGCCGTTGGTGACGCTCCTCCATCCGGGCGGCCATCAGTTTCCCAGGGAAGCGCCGGCGCTCATCGCGAAGTTCTTCAAGGAACATTCCCGTTAAAACGGCGGACAGAAGAAATTTTCAGCAGCAACCCACCACTGGGGATGCCCGAATTCGCATTGTTCGCTTGCGCGAAACGTGGTCAGGGGCGTGTTCCGATGCGAACGAGTAAGCGGTCAAGCAACGTGAGGCCGCGCTCCTCAAATCTGAAAACAGGGAAGACGCTAGCTCCGTTAGGAGCGAAATCTTTGTAGTACGCCAACCACAAAGAAATCCCGAACCCCGTAGGGGCGGTATATTCATTCCGGCCGGATGCTCCAAACGAACCCGGCTGGTTTTCTACATGATGTCGCTCCTAGCGGAGCTTGACATGATTTTGTTGGGCGTATTCTACAAAGATTTCACCCCTGACGGGGTTGGGCTGGAATTTGTTTGGTCGGGTGACTTAGGGAAGCGCTGATTAAATCAGTACTCAGGAAATTCTGACCCGGTTTCGATCATCGAAATCACCTTCCATTGAAATCTAAATCGTTCCTACGCCATCCTAGCCGACATCTGGAAATCTGAAGTTCAGGCAAAATTACTAACTCCGATTAAATCAGCGCTTCCCTAGGGTAGTTCGGTCCGAGCCGGACTGGCCAACCTCGCTCGCCGCGCTGACTCGCTTGGCTAGTCGAAGCCTTGGCAAAGACTGCTCGCGCCAAATTCAGATGAAGGCGGAAGTCAGACGAAGGCGGGTAACCCGGGGCTGAGTGATGGAATCCTGTTGGGATTCGGGAGAAGGCGTTACCGACGCGGGGAGTCGCCGGCAACGGCTACATGCCGGGGTAAAGGTTCATGTTATAGAGCGAAGCTTTTTCGTAGGGACGGGCATTGGCATAAACACAGAAACCGCGCGAGCCAAACAAGATCACCTCGTCGCGGCTGTCGCCCCACACGTCCGCTGCCATGCCGTAACAGCTGGGCTCAAAATCTTTTTCCCCGGGCATCGCCCCCACTTGCAACGGGAACTCGCCCACCACTTCGCCTTGACCGTCATAGATTCGCGCGGGTTTGGGCGGGCCATGCCGTTCCACCGAGAAGCCATACACCAGCGCGCAC
Organism: uncultured Bifidobacteriaceae bacterium; assembly: GCA_964364975.1. GTDB lineage: Bacteria > Verrucomicrobiota > Verrucomicrobiia > Limisphaerales > JADLHS01 > JALOTT01. The sequence goes on along the minus strand of CAYIOH010000424.1, from coordinate 573 downwards.
TCCGGTTTGCCGAGGCCGAACCAGTCAATCAGACGTGTGGCGATGCACCATTCGCCTTTGGCCGTCTGGCGGTGCCAAAGCTCCCGTCCCTGGAGGTCGTAGAGGTAAAGGATCGCCCAGGCGTTTGCGTCGCGGTGATGCGTGGGCAGCGGCGTGCGGTCCACCACCATGAACTGGAGCGGCGAATTCGTCCGAAACCGTCCCGCGACCACGTGCTGCGCCTCGCCCAAAGGATGTTCCCACAGCGTCGTCCCGGTTCGGTCCAGGCAATGAATGCCCGCATTGCCGAACACCAAGCGCCACTTCCCGTCCGGCGGTTTGACGATGAACGCCGCATCCTGATGCGCGCCTTTGGCGTCCTTCTGGAACACGACCTTGCCGTCGTGATCAATGAGCGCGAAACCGACGAACACCTCGTCGCGGCCATCCTCATCCACGTCGGCAATCACCGGATAATGTCCGGTCGAGCCTTCGTAATGCCAGAGCACCTTGGCGTCGTGGGCAACGCCCCACATATTCCAGTAACGGTCCTTCACCACGAGGTCTTCGCGCCGGCCACGGCCTGTCAGATCG
>CAYIOH010000423.1:0-4137 GCA_964364975.1 uncultured Bifidobacteriaceae bacterium | reverse complement strand
AACTCCTGCCGGAACGCGAATTCAACTTGAGCTTCGCGCAGATCATTCGCGACGTCACCGGCAAGGAATTCTAGTTGGAAGACAACAATGAATTGGATCACCTCACGCGCCCAATGCTGGAATCGTTGGCGCACGCGAAGTTCATGATTGAGATGGCCGTGCGCTATGCCGACTTGAAAGAGCCGCCCCAACCGATGCCGAGCGGTTGGGCTGCGTTGTTGTATCTCTACGATCTGCGATGAGCTTGGATTTCCTGGAAATCTCCAACACCACCCCAACTATGGCATCACCGCGCGGTAATACCGATGCTGATAATTCGTCGCTGACGTGTCGCGGAACGTCGTCGTGACGTCGGTCGCGGTAAAGCTCGTCACCGTTGTCCAATCAACCAGATTGGTGCTCGCTTGGATGTCGTAGTTGCGCCCGATCAGAGTTGACAGGTCCAGTTCGACCGACCAATCCGGCAAAACCCTGACCGCCTCAAAAAAAGGCATGCTTACGTTGATGTAGCCGACGGCCACCCGCGCGTCTTGCCCGTCCACGCCGACCACCGTCAGTGTCACCGAGTAACTGCCAGGCTCGGCAAAGACCGTGGTTGGATTCTGCTCGGTGCTGTCAACGGTGCCATCGCTGTCGAAGTCCCACGCCCAGTTCGTGACGCCACCGGAGGACTGGTCACTGAACGTCACGGCCAGCGGCGGCGTCCCGCTGACAGGATTGGCGGTGAAATTCGCGAGTGTGGGCGAGGCGTTCACTACGATATCCGTGTAGGGACTCTCATCATTGTTCGTCGTCACGACCACGACCGCAAAATACCAGTTCGTGCCGCTGCCGCCTTGGACCCATTCGCGCCCGGTGTCGTAAATCACGTTCGTGGTCGTGCCCAAAGGCTGGAAAAGGGACTCATCCGCGCGCCGCGCATAGATGCGATAGCCCACCAGGTTCGTGACCGCACTCGCCTGCCAGGACAGGTGACAAACCCCATTTGAAACGAAGCTGCTGACGTTCACTGGCGCAGGTGCAGCGGTCAGCAGATTCACTGCATTCGACGCTGCCGGGTCCAACTGGAGATTGAACGTGATGTCGTTCGTGCCAACTACCCAGTTCACATTCGTCAGTGCGAACTGATTTGTCTGGAAGAACTGGACATCAAGCGAAAGCGTTTCGCCGGGGAATCCCTTGATACTGCCTTGATAAAGCCCCGCAGGAGCATCGTCACGTTCCAGGCTGGAACTGTACGGCCCCGATTCGACCGTCGTCTGCGGCCAGCCGTTGCTGTAGGAACCGGTCATTGGCGAGATGCCTGCACCGGAAGGCTGCGGATCGAGCACCCAAAGCTGGCACCGTCCGTTCACGACGATTCCAAGGTGATTTGACGAAGAGTCCAAGGGAGAAGGTCCGTCGGGGACGGGGCCATCAGCGGGAAGAGGCCCACGCTTGGCCTGTACCAAGGGCGCGAAAGTTCTGCCGTTAGTGAGGAAATCGCGAATTTCCTCTGCGAATGCTCCAATCAGACCACCGTGGTCTCCTTTATCGTCAGCCAGAACCAAGAAAGGAGGATTCAAGGCTGCCATATTCGCAGACCTCATCAGTACGGTTCCGTCGCCAGCCTCTTTCACAGGGTTGCCGTCGGGCTTTCCATCTGGATAGACAAAACCTCCAGCAGGTGGCTTGAGGCGAATCTTGCTGATCGTGTCTCGGTCAAATGAGAGAAATACTTTGGCACAGACTTTTTCCGGCGTGCAATTAACAGCGTAGGGGGCAAACGCACTTGGGGCAGTGTTCAGCCCGTAGAGCGGATTTTCCATCCACCTGGCAGAATAGGGAATCTCCAATGGTATTGCCTCATAGCGGAGACAATCTCCATAGACCGGGAGCAACTCGTAAAGCGATCTCACGTTTAGGCGATAAAACGAGATCAAGGTTTCCTGCGATGGACCTTTCAACGCAGACCACGGTTTGTGCGTCATATCCCTGTAAAGGTATTGAGAGGTCCGCTCGTAAAAGTGATTGGCCGTATCCTTCAGCTTAACGCAGTCGCCAACTACGCTGAATCGCAGCGCGGCCACGATATAGTCATACAGAGGCATCACTGCATCCGCTGTTGCAGGATCGCCTCCAAACCAGTGATAGTAGGCCAGCGCCGCTCCCTGGTTTGGAGTTCCAACCATTGCAAACCTGTCGATGTCCCCGGCGTAATCCACGCTCTCAACGTAAGCGCGAGTTAGGAGACCTCCCATACTGTGAGCAACCACGTCAACCTTGGGATAACCAGTTTCGTTCTTGGCCTTTTCGATCACAGGCTGCAAATACAACTTCCACGCCGGGCTTGTCACGAGCGGCTGTATGACCGGCACACGCCAATCCCAAGGCGCTTCATAAATCTCGAAGTCGGAATTCAGGCGTTCCGTCAAGGTCGGCCAGCCGGGTCTGTCAATGTCCTGCAAACATCCCTTCAGCTCGAAATTGTGGAGGCGCAAATCCCCGCGTTTGGCGGGAAACTCTGCTGGCAAGCGAGGCACGATCCCGGTCGAGTCTGTTGTAGATCGACTTCCCGGTATTCCCGGAACAAAGACGACGGGACGTCTTTGAGTCCGCATCTGGATCACTTTGACGACCGAAGAACCAGGAACATGAACTCCGTCCACTACGTCCGCGAAACCTGACTTGGACGCGATGACGATGTAGTCGCCGGCACCGGGCACCACAAATTCCGCAACGCCTCTAGCGTCTGTGTTGGTCTGTAAATCCAGTTGGAACCACACTCTGAGAGTCACGGTTGCGCCCACCATTGCTGTGCCGCCCGGTGCGAGAACCACCACGCTTACTTTGATGTCGCCGGCAGTGGCGCTTTGCACATCGAACGGATTGCTTCGGCCTTGGATTTGCCCGTCGAAAGTCGCGGCGCCAATAAGCGCAGTCCGAACTGCCGGCGTGTCGAGACTCAGACTCCCGTTCCAAACGCCGTTCGACAACTCGACGTAGCGCAGGCTGACGTTACCGCCGGCCGCCGAACTCAAGTCAACGCGGCCATTGAACGCCGTTTGCACCTGCGGCGGCTGCACATTCGAGTTCATGGCACTGATAGTGACCGCGAATGGGCCATTGACGGTTTGGGGAGAAGAGATGCTTGAGAATTCGAGGTGTGTTACTTCAGGCGGAGTTGGAGGCGCGCCACCTTGCGTCACCGTGACCTCTTGGCTGTCGGGGCTGGCACCGGGCGCAGAAACAACGATGGTTCCCATCCGCACGCTCGTGGACGGATTCGGATCGCAACCGACGATCAGAACGCTGCCGTTCACTTCGGCCACCCCGCTGTTAGTGCTGATGAAATGCAGCCAAGACGCATTCGTGATAGCCGCGCTCCACGACAGCGTGCTGCCACCGGCATTGCGGATGGTGAATGAGGTGAGACTGGTGTCCGATCCGACCGTCCGGTTCGTCGGGCTGACAAGCAGGGCGGGCGCACCCGTGCCCGACACCGTCAGCCGGGACGCCGAAACGCCGATGTCATTGGCCCGGCTGGTTTGGTTCAGAACTCGGTCCGGGTCCACCCAAACGCCGACGTAGTAGTTGCCGGGCAACAGGCCCGCAGGAACGGTGACGGTTGCAGAGAAATTCGACGAGTCACCGGGCGGCAACGCGGGCAGGCTCTTGTCGAGCGGGATCAAACCCGGATCAGTCTCGCTCAAGACGGCATCGGAACTCAGGCGCAAACGTACGATAGATGCGGGCGCGGCGTTGGTGCTCAGGTTCCGAACTCGGAAGCTCACGTTCAGGCTTTGCCCGGCATTCAGGCTGGGCGGTGTGAACTGAACATTCTCCACGGCCAGGTCGGCAGCGAATGGGAGTTTGCATTTGCCCGCGCTGCCTGCGTTGTAAATGGATTGAATGTCGAGCGAAGAGAGGGCGCGATTGTAAATCGACACTTCATCAAGCAGTCCGTTGAGGTGAAACTCCTCGGCATGTCCGATCGTGAGCGCTGCGGACGCATTCGGGATCGGGTACGATGACGCGCTTGTGTTGACCTGGACACCGTCGATGTAGAGGGCAAAGGCGGTGCCGGCACGGGTCACCGCGACATGGTACCACTGGCCCAGTGTGGGGTTCCACGGATGCGTGATCAAATCTTTTGGA
>CAYIOH010000422.1:0-4171 GCA_964364975.1 uncultured Bifidobacteriaceae bacterium | reverse complement strand
CTTTCCTCAATACTTACCGTAGCAGCCGACGACAGTCGGCTCTGATTCATCGCACGCATCGATGTTTGAGCCGACTCTCGTCGGCTGCTACCACCAAAAATGGTCGCCTGCAACTTGTCATTCGGCGAGTCCACTCGATAACCAAGCTCGCGCAATGCCTGAAACAACGCCGCCTGTGGGCGCTCGTGCATTCGCGGCACGCCAGAGAGACCGTAAACTCCGTCCCCCAAACAAACCATCGCCGCCAGAAATCGCGCGGCCGTGCCCGCGTTACCGACGAAAAGTTCCAGCGGTTGCTCCGCCGTGCCGGCGTTTGGAATCCGGCCACCCTGCCCTCGCACGGTAATGCGCCGGTTGCAGAATTCTTCCGGGTCAGGTTCGACCTTGATCTCAAATCCAAGTTTCTGAAGCGCCTCCACCATCACCTGCGTGTCCTCGCTCCAGAGCGCGCCTTGTAACGTCACTTCGCCCTCGGCCAGCGCGGCGAGGATGAGCGCGCGATTCGTGATACTCTTCGAGCCGGGCACGGTGATTTCCGCCCGCACCGGTTTGTCCAGCGGCACGATTTCGATGAGGTCGGGAAGCGGCATCTTAACCACGAATGAACACGAATAAACACGAATGGATCAGACCTAACGACGACGCACTCTTGGAGAAAAGAATGAATTGATTCGTGTCCATTCGTGTTAATTCGTGGTTTTTATTCTGGCGACGGTGACGCCGTGCGGCTGCACCAACGGTCATGTCGCTGCTTGGCGGTTTCGAAAAACTTCGTCATGGCTTTGGCGTCGGATTTCGCCAGGGTCCGCTGAAACTTCTTCAAATCGGCGATGAACACACCCAACGCTTTCCGCAGGTTACGCCGATTGGCTACGGCGATGTCGCGCCACATCTCCGGCGAACCGGAGGCAATGCGCGTCGTATCGCGAAAGCCGTTGGCGCATAAAGCCGCCTGCGGTTTCGGTTGAGAGGGATTAAGGACGCAACTGGCCAGTGTCGCCGCGACGACGTGGGGCAGGTGACTCGACCGGCTCACCAGCGCGTCGTGCTTTTCCGGCGTGAGCCGCAACAGCCGGCCGCCCACGTCCTTCCAGAAGTGTTCCACCTTCAGCAAGGCTGACTTGTTCGTGCGTCGGGTCGGCGTGACCACGCACATTGCGCCCTCATATAAATCCGCGCGCGCCCATGCCACGCCGGTTTTTTCCGCGCCGGCCATCGGATGGCTTCCAACGAAATGTCCACCCGCCTTCGACACCAAAGTTTCGAGTTCGCGCACGACGCTGGCTTTCACGCTGCCCACGTCGGTGACGATGGCGCCGCGTTTGAGTGCCGGGAGCATGAGCTTTACGAGCGGACGCATCTGCGCGAGCGGGGTGCAGAGAACAACGAGGGCGGCATCCTCGACCGCGCTTTGCAAATCCAACGTGGCCCGGTCCACCGCGTGGCACTTTTTACATTCGGCAATGCTGGCCGCGCGTCGCACGTAGCCCTCAACGCGACGGGCGAGGCGACGGCGTTTGACCGCCAAGCCCAGCGAACCGCCAAGCAAGCCAACGCCCACAAGGGTAATTTTGTTCCAGCGCACGGCGGGAAGATAGAGGATGCAGGATGGAGGATGGAAGATTGTTTTCGTTGAAACGCTAAAACGTTAAAGCGGTCACTAATCGTGCGAGATGTGTTCCCGGACGTTTTAACGATTCAACGATTCAATGTTCTAACGATGCTTCCCGCACTCGTTCAAGAATCACATCAGCAATGTGCGGCTCACTCCCAATTGCGGCTGAATACCAGACCAGCTTGCCGTTTTTCTCCGTGGGATTGCGCCACGTCGGCTGGCCGGATTGAAGACGCTGCTGGACGGTAAGTTTCGGTTCGCCAAGCAGTACCGGAATGTCTTCCCGGGTGTGCAGGCCGTCGCTGATGAAGAACGGCACGATGACGAGGTTCTTCGTCTGCGCGAGTGGGTAGCAATCCGCGATGCGCGGTGATTCCTCCAGGAAAATCGCGTGGACGGCGGCGTAAAGGTTCATCGCGCGAAGCAATTCCACCTGTCGTTCGACGGGTTCGCGGGAGTTTTCGCTGCGTTCCGTGCCGTGGCCGGCGATGAAGAGTGTGATGTCTTTCGGCTTGGGCGCGCGGGGAAATGGAAATTGCTCGACCACTTCACGCGCGCGGGCGAGCAGCACGTTGGTCATGCGGTCGTGCATGCCGATGGGTTTGCAGTAGGTCAGAGTTGATCGTTGAGAGTTGATGGTTGATTGGTCCGGAGCAAATCCGAGTTCGCGCGGGATGACTTCGGTGCTGAAATAGCCTTCGCTGATGAACAGCGGAACGATGAACACGCGCGGCGTGGAAATCGTCGCCAAAACCTGCTTCACCTGCGGCTCTTGTTTCCAAAACGCCTCGCGCACGTCGACGAAAATGTTTCGCCGACGCAGTTCCGCCGCGTGTTGATAGACCGGGGCGGCAGAATCTTCATTCTGCGTCGTGCCGTGGCCGAGCAGAACCAGCGCGGCATCGGCAAAAGCGTCTTGGGCCATGCCGCATGGTTAGCCCTAGCGTGGCAGCGGCGCAAGCGAGGTTTGAACCGCCTCGGCTGGCATCAAATCGGCATCAAATCGGCATCAAATCGGTTGACGAACGTTGCGTTCTGCGGTTTGCTCGCAGGCGCTGGTGCTTGGTGGCGTACGATTGACTAGTTCACCGCATATGACTCAGAACAGAGATCAGGATGAATCCCAGTTCATAAGGGTGAGATTCCGATGGACGCGCGAGGAAGCCCGCCGCGCAGCAAAGGAAGCGCGGGCGGCGCGTCGTCTAATCGAGAAAGCGGCGCCTTACCTTGCGGCAATGTTGTTCTTCGCCGTGATTTCGGTAAACGACGGGCTGGACCGCGCGGTTCTCTATGGACTTATGGGTGCGGTGTTCTGGGTTTGTTTCGACAGAGCATTCCGCAAAGGAGAGCGTGAGAACTTCGAGAAGTCTCCGGCACACAATTGTGACGTCGAGTGGCGCATTGGCGAAAGTCAGCTTGAGACTTCGTTGGGGACGCATCATTCTTCGTTCGGTTGGGAATGGATCGCGCGCGCCGTGCAAACGCCAAGAGGCTTTTTACTGATCATGTCCCGAGAGGCGATTTGGCTGCCAAATCACGGCTTCTCCTCCAAGGCAGACATCGAAACGCTTTGCCAATTTTTACGCAACACAGTGACAACCTTCACACCAAGCAAACGCATCCTCATATGAACACGATCAACCAACTCAAGACCGTCAAAAACAAAACGCAATCCAAAGTCGCCGCCGAATTGTCGCGCACGGGCGGCTTGCTGCGGCTCGCGCCCACGTGGGTGCCGCGCTCATTTCTCCAACCCGGTTTGCGCATCAAGTTGCATCCCGACGACACTTACGCCTACGGCGCGAATCGCGGCGGGATTGACGAGCGTTGGTTCGCTTCCACGACCGAGGCGGCGAACGACGGTCGGGTGCCGGACGAGGGGTTGAGTTATTGCGTCGTGGGCCGGGAGCGGTTCACGTTGCGGCAGGCGGTGGCGGATTGCGGCGCGACGCTGGTGGGCCAGGCGATCTGGAAGAAATACGGTCGTTGGCCGGTTTATTCCAAGTTCTTCGATAACATGGGGCCGATTCCGCATCACATGCACCAGAGCGACGCCCAGGCGAAGCTCGTCGGCCAGCAGGGCAAGCCGGAGAGTTATTATTTTCCGCCGCAGCACAACAACGTGGGAAATAATTTTCCCTACACGTTCATGGGGCTTGAACCCGGCACGACGAAGGAGGTCCGATCCGTGGAACCGTCATCCACGACAAGAATCTCGCTCCGGTAGGTCTGCGCCTCGAGGTATGTCTTCAGAGCACCGAGAGTCGCCGGCAGCCGCCGCTCCTCGTTGTAGGCGGGAATCACCACCGACAGACGAATGCCGGACGAGGGTCCAGACGACGGCTCGGACATGAGGAAAGTATACCAGACGCGTGTCGGCGACCATCCCTAGCGGCTGTAACTCCTCACCCACGGGAAAGAACCGCGTCTTTGCGAGGAGCCGCAGCGACGAAGCAATCCCCCGGTCGCACGCCGACGGTGAGATTGCTTCGTCGCCCCGCCGTTGGCGGGACTCCTCGCAAAGACGGCAGCGCTTTAACATGTGTGAGCAGATAC
>CAYIOH010000421.1:1558-4173 GCA_964364975.1 uncultured Bifidobacteriaceae bacterium | reverse complement strand
TGGTTCCTCCAGGCTTTGACAACGCCGGCAGTCCGCCGGCAGCGGCCAGTTTATAAAACTCGCCTGCCAGGGTAGTCGGTAGCGGAATGCCTTCCCGGAGGCGCAGTTGTTTGCTGAGTTCCTCTGGCTCGCCGGGATAAATCACCTTGCCGCCTGGCTCGACTGGCGGCAGCGCTCCCCAACGGGTGAGCAGTTCCGAGACGCGGACCTGGACCTGGTTGAGGGGCATGAAGCGGGCGATGTCTATCGCGCCCACCAGGCCGCCCAACTGTCGCCGCTGCGTCAAGTCGCCATACATCTTGGGGACATCGGGACCGTAAGGCGCGCCACTCAGCATCGCGCAGAGGATGTCAATGGCGAGTCCGAGTCCCGAGCCTTTGTAGCTGCCAAACGGGTAAAGCGCGGTCACTGCACTCGGGTCCGTCGTGTCATGGCCACTGGCATCAACCGCCAGGCCGGTGGGGATGGATTTTCCTTCCAGCGCGGCGTTGGAAACTTGGTTCCAAGGCACGATGCTCGTCGCCATGTCCAGACAGAAGGTCTGTCCCTGTTCACCCGGCGCGGTAATGCAAATCGGATTGGTGCCGCAGAAAGCTTGCCGGGCGCCATGCGGGAGAACCATCGGGTCCACATGCGTGAAGACAAAGCCGATCATGCCGGCGCGCGCGATTTGCAGGCCATAGTAATCGAGCGCCCCGCAGTGGGAGGAATTGCAAACGGATACCCAGGCGGCGCCCGCCTCGCGGGCCAAAGTGATGGCTTCCTGCGCGGCCCGGTGCATCACGAGTTGCCCCAGTCCGTGGTCGCCGTCGAGTCGTCCCGCCGCGAAGCCGAGCTTCACGAAATTCATCGTCGGTCGCGGGTTGATGCTGCCCTGGGCGAGACGTCGCAAGTAATGCGGCAGGCGCGCGACGCCGTGCGAATCAATCCCGCGCAGATTGGCTTCGACGAGCGAATCGGCGACGAGTTCCGCATCGGCGAGCGACAGTCCGGCGGCGGTCAGCAGGTTTCGGCAGAACGGCTTCAGCGCGTCGGCGGTGATCAGAGATGGGGCTTGAATCATACGTTCACTTTTCGGCAGCGGAGTAGGCTGTCAGCCGGCGCACCTGCGGAATCGCGTCGGCTTGGGTGACGCGGAAGTGGAGTTTGACCGTGCGCACCGGCGCGAACTTTTCAATGCGCCGGCGGCCCACCGTCGAACCGCTCGCCACCGGTTTCCAACCGGACGCCGTCTGCGCTTCGACTTGATACTCGCGGATGCGTTGGCCGTAACGGAGGTCTTCTTCGATGACGAGATGATCCACGGCGCGCTCGCCGTTCAGATCCAGTTCGAGCGCGTGTTCGGCGCTCCACCGATCCGGCTGGACGAGTTCCGCGATGGGATGGGAGAAACGCCGCTGGATTTCCGCGCCGAATTCCGCCAGCCGTTTCGCCTCCGCCTCGGGAATTCGCCCGGTCGGATCCGGTGTCATGTTCACGAGCAGGTTCGCACCGCGACCGATGGAATCGTAATAGACCTGCACCAGCCCATCCACGGACTTGAGGGTGGAATCGCTGTTCGTGCTCCAGAACCAGGTCGAGCGCGTGTGGAGGACGGCTTCCGGGATGAACCAGCCTTCGGCTTCGGGCGAAATCCAGTTCGCCGGCCCGTTGCCTTTGGTCACGACGTTGAAGAGCGGATACGCCGCCCAACCTTGTTCGCTGCCCGACCAGCGCACGTCCGGTAAAAATCCACTGAAGATCACGGTGTCAGACTGGAGCGCGTGGGCATAAGCACGAATGGCGTGCGCGTGCTCGGAGCCGATCACCCGCCCGGTGGCGCTGTCCATCACGTCCCAGCCGAAGGGGTCGTAGGCGCCGTCAATCCACAGCGCGCAAAGGTCGCCGTACTGGGTGAGCAGTTCTTTTACCTGTTGCAGGTAGGTGTGGAAGTAGGCCGCGCGGTCGCCGTGCAGTTTGCGTTTGCCCAGAGGATCGGGCGTGGACCAGCAGGGAAATTTTTTATCGCCGGCGGAGAGATAGACGCCCGGTGACAATCCGTGCCGCCGGCAGGCCGCGACGAACTCGCGGACCACATCGCCGCGGCCGTTCTGCCACGGGCTGGACTTGACGGAGTAATCAGTGGTGGTCGTCGGCCAGAGGCAAAAGCCGTTGTGGTGTTTGGTGGTGAGGATGACGTGTTTGGCGCCGAACGATTTGGCGGCGCGCACCCATTGGTCGGCGTCGAGTTGCGTGGGATTGAAGACGCTCGCCGGCGGCAGGCCCAGAAAGTCGCTGTTGAGGTACGTCGCCGGGCCGAAATGGATGAACGCGCCGAGCTGGGCTTCCTGGTATTTGAGCTGGCGTGGCGATGGTCGGAACAACGCACCATCGGGCGCGATGGCGGCTGTGGCGTTGGTTTCGCCCTTGCCTTTGACGAGCACCGGATACCAATCACCGCCGTGCTCCGGAGTGATGAGGTCCGCGCCGCCTTCCAGCTTGAAGAAGTATTCAAACAACTCGCGCGGGGTGCCGTTGAACTCGGCGGTTTGGAGATCGCCGGCCAGTTGTTGGTCGCTGCCCGTGAAATAGACGAGCGTCTTGCCTTGCCAATAAACCACCTCGGCATCCGAGGC
>CAYIOH010000421.1:0-1458 GCA_964364975.1 uncultured Bifidobacteriaceae bacterium | reverse complement strand
GTAAACGGCGGCCACTTGGGGTCGTTCGATTCCACCAGCAGCACGAACGCGTCGCGTCCCCGGCAGACGGAGACGTTGAAAAACTTCTCCTGCGGCTCGGCGCGCAGCACGACGACGGGTTTCGTCCAGTTCACGAGATCGTCGGACGAAGTCATTTCGATCTCGGTGATCTGCCATTTCTTTTCGGAGCCCCAGTTGCCGGCAAAGATATAAACGCGGCCTTGCCACATGAACGCGATGCCCAATCCGTGACCGCGGAGCGGCGTGGCGACGATCCGGTCTTGCTCGACGTCGCGAAGGCGCACTTCGTCCTCCTGAAAGCGACTGCCTTCGGGCACGCCGGGGAACTCCCATTGCTTCTGCCAGTTTTCGAGGAGGTAGAGCCGTTCCTTGAAGACGAACGGCGTGACTTCGACCAGCGGGGAGTTGAGTTTGCGTTTGTGCGTGAGCGGATGCGTCCAGCGGGTGTCCGCAGCGGGCACGGTCGGACTGGCCGGTTCGGCGGCGCAGGCAAGCGAGGTCAGGGCTAACGCTAATGCCATTCGGAAATTCCGGAGTTGAATCCCAAAGGGATTCCGACTCAAAGCCCAGAGTTGCGAGGAACGAGCTACTCTGGGAAACGGGGTCGCACGCAAACAACCCCAACGGGGTTGCGGCTTGGCGGCGGGAACGTGACGCAACCCCGTTGGGGTTGAAATCCCTACGGTCTGGAACCCAGGGTAGCTCGTTCCTCGCAACCCTGGGCTACAAGACACAATCCCTTTGGGATTGCAGAACCGAGAGTTTTTCCCGCGTTCCGCTCGACTTCTCCTTCGCGCAGGCATTTCCCCCAGCGTCACGTTGACCGTCGTCGCCGGTTGCGTCACGAGCATCGCCGACAAAATGCTGACCACCTGAGAGGTTGACCTCATAGACAGGTTGTTTGCGTTTACTTTCCCGCGTCGGCCCGTTTGTAGGTGATGACGGTGGCGGCCGGTTTTTCGGCCAAGGTCACGGGCAGACCTTTTTCCATCAGTTCCCGGCCGGCGAATTTCTTCGGCTCCGGCGCATCCAGGTTGACCACCGCGTAACGGGCGTTCGCGTCCAGCCCGCGCAACGGGAACCGGGCCGACTCGTAAACGCTGTTCTCGCGGCGGAACACCTGGACCAGACCTTCGCCGGTTTCCGGCCGGTCGAACTGCCAGGCCAGCCACGAGGTTTCGTCGCGGGTCCACGGCGTGAGCGGATAATAGTCGCCATAGTAGTTGGGGATGATCTGCCGCCATTGGCCGATAAGGCGGCGGAGCGCGGCGTAGTCGAGCTCCTTGACGCGCATGTCAAATCCGGTGCAGAGGCCGGGCGTCACGTTGCTCCAAAAGGCATAGGGTTCGATCGGCGTCAACCCGCTGCCGTAGTAAGGCGCGTTGCGCGCGGCCACCGTGCCCGTGCCGAAATACGGGAGCCACAGCGAAAGCCCGT
>CAYIOH010000420.1:0-4176 GCA_964364975.1 uncultured Bifidobacteriaceae bacterium | reverse complement strand
CGAGAATGTTGGGTTTGGCAGCGTGAACACAGGTTGCAACGGTCAGGACGCCGACCGCCCCAAGCAGACCAGTCGTGGCCGCCCGCGTGGTCATTGTTTCGTAAAGCTGAGTTGCTCCCGGCTCGGCAACGTCGGAAATTTCCCGTGCGGTTCTTTCTGATACCAGTAAGCCACCGACGCGATGTCGTCCTCGAGCGGCAGGTAACGCGAGCCTCCTGCAGTCTTCGTCCAACCCAACGCCTGGATTGTCACCCTCAAGTCTCTCTCGAACCGGATCGGGTCCACGACGTGCCAGCGGTACAGCCCGAAGCGCTGGCCCGGCTCATAGACCTTGTCCTCCGGAATGACCTGCACCAGTCCCGCGTACGGCGTCGAGAAAATCGTGTAACGATTCCTGCCGTCCGAGCCTTTGGTGTCGAAGTTGTACGAGCCGCAGAAATAATCCTCCGTGCCCGTGCCGCAGATCGTCGGAAATTCCTGGTCGCCATCCATGAAGAACTTGATTTCGCCTTCACCCCACCAACCCGGACTGTGAACTTCCCACGCGAGATAAGTGCCGACGTATTGCCCCTGCCCCTTCACGCCGTCGAGGATTGTGTAGATGCCCTTGGCCTTGAGCGGCGACTCGCGGCGGAATTGCGCGTGAAAATATCCGGCGTCTTTCGGCACGTCGGTGAGCGTGTAGTTGATCTGGTAGTAGAGAACCATGTCCTTTTCGTTGAGATTCTCCATCGTCACGCGCGCTTTTTTGCGGAATGGCATCGGCCAGTAACAGTTGAACGCGCTGCCTGGGTTCACGCACACGGCGAGCGAGTTGATCTGGCAATACTTGCCCCAGCCGCAGGCGAAGAAGTCGCCGACGGGCACTTCAATCGAAGGTTCGGTCTCATCGTCCCAATAAAAGCGAAGAATCGCGTGCCGCCAGTTGCCCGCCGGCGTCATCCAGATTTGCTGGAGGCAACCCGGCCCCTTGATTTCGCCCAGAGTGAAAGTCGTCCCGGCCTTGATCTGAACGGAGGGGGAAACCTTCCAGCCCAAGCCCAGGTCGGTCGCCGCGCCTTTGCCCGTGCCCTCGGTAGCCATGCCGGCTTTGCCCTTCTCGCCCGTGAAATTCTCCGGGCTGATGGAGCGCGATTTCGCCTTGGAAACGCGGTAAAGATTTCCCAGACCCAAATCCAGTCCGCTGGACGCGGCGTCGGCAGCCTGGGCGGTTGAAGTTGAGGCGGCAGCAAACACTGCGAGTGTGAGTGAGGTGAGGAGGTTTCGTTTCATGGCCAATAATCCCGGTTGAGTTTTTTTTTGAGCCAATCCCGCCAACGCGGGACGCATTGCCGTCCCGGCGGTGCGGTTCACGCAAAAATTCGTAACGGGCTTGAGCACTTTTCGCAAACCAATTGTTTCAGATCAATTTGATTCGGGCGCGACAATTTCCGCAACAATGGCCCCAGACGTCAAGGGCGCGCCGAGGGTCTATCTTCCCATTTCCAGAAAATTCACCACCGTTTTTGCGATGTGCAGTTCTTCATCGGTGCGAATGACCCGCACCGTAGCGCGGCTGCCGCCCTTGGTAATGACCGGCGCATTCGCTTCGTTGCGCGCCAGGTCGAGTTCAATTCCAAGAAAACCGAGGCCGTCGCAAATCCGCGCCCGGATGACGGCGGCGTTCTCGCCAATGCCGCCGGCAAAGACCAGCGTGTCCAGCCCGCCCAGCGCCGCCGCCAGCGCGCCCAGCCATCGTTTCGCGTGATAGCAGAACAGGGCCACGGCTTCCGCCGCGCGCACGTCGGTGCTTTCCCGCGCCAACAAGTCCCGCATGTCCGGGCTGGTTTCGGATACGCCCAACAGGCCCGACTGCTTGTTGATCATCTGATGAAATTGTTCGCCTGTCATTCCTTTGACGCGCGTTAGGTAAGTGAACAAGCCGGGATCAAGGTCGCCCGTCCGCGTGCTCATCACCAAGCCGGCCGTGGGCGTGAACGCCATGGTGGTGTCACGGCACTTGCCGTCGCGCACCGCCGCCATGCTGGCCCCGTTGCCCAGATGGGCCAGCACCACCCGTCCGCGCGCGGTGGCGGCACCGGCGGCGCGTTCCAGTTCCTCCATCAGGTAAGCGTAAGACAGGCCGTGAAAGCCGTAGCGCTGGATGCCCTCGGCATCATAACGGCGCGGAATCGGCAGCAACTTCGCCACGCGCGGCATGTCACGGTGAAACGCCGTGTCGAAGCAGGCCACTTGCGGCACCTGTGGATATTCCCGACCGAGCGCTTCCATCAACATGATTCCCGAAGGCAGGTGATCCGGTACAAACGGGCTGAACCGTTGCAATTCGGCAATCATTTCGCCCGTGACCCGTTGTGTCGTGTGGTAACGCAGTCCGCCGTGTACCACCCGATGGCCAATGGCGCGGATGGCGCTGAGGCTGACTTTGCTCCCCAGCAATTCGAGGAGCGGCCGGACACACGCCGCGTGGTTGGGGGTGGGGACGGTGCGTTGTTCCCGATGGCCCGTCGCGGCATCCATCACGGCCAGTTCACCGTCAGGCAAACCCACGCGCTCGAACTTCCCGGTGAGGACGCGCTCAAGTGGCGGGCCGACCCGGAAGAGCGCGAACTTGATGCTCGACGAGCCGCTATTGAGGATCAGGACGAACTGCGCAGGCTCAGATTGTTTAATTGGTCCTTCCTGCATAGCTACTTGTCCTCTCGTTTCCGTGCTGTTACGGCGGCGATCCGTTTGAGGAGTTCTGTCGCCGGTTCGTCTGTGGGGTCTTGGGGGACGAGTTGGCCGGCGAAGGCGCGGGCGAGGAGGGAGGGCGTGAACTGGCAGACTTGCCCGCGCGCCTTGGCCAACCGCACCTCAAGCTGGTCGGCCAGCGCAAACAATCCCTCCACTTCGCCGCCGTCATTGCCCCTGCATCATGCGCTGCATGTTGCCCATCATCATTTCCTGCATGTTGCCGTATTTTTTGTAACTCTCAGGCAGGTCAAACAACGAGGCATCGGGTTTGTCCATTTTGATGTCACTGAACGTGGTGGTCGTGGTCTGCTCGTTCTCGACGGTTTGATATTGAATCGGAAAATTCTTCAGGTCGGTGGCTTCCCAAACAATCGCTTCGGCGGTCTTGCCGTCCTTGTCCGTGAACGTCAGCTTCGATTTTTTGCAGGGGTGCTTCTCAATGGTATCGCTGTCCAGCTCGGTCTTCTCCAGCTTGCCCTCGGGATTGCCTTTCCCTGAATTGGGCATGTCGCAATAAGACTTCAAGTTCGGAAACACCATGTAAGTCGCCGGCTTTTCGGGCAATGCCAGGATGACCATCTGGTCCATCCCCATTTGCTTCATGCCCGCCACATCGCTCGACCGAATTCCGCTCATCTTCGTCATGTCCATTTCATTGCGCATTTTGCGTCCAGAAACGGCGAAGCGCATCACCATCGTTTGGTTGTCGCGCGCCTTTTTGCCCACTACTACGACCTTGGCCGAGGCGGTGAACTCCGCGTCCTTGTTAAAGAACTTTGCCAGGGCGGCGCATGGATCGGGCGGGGGCTTGCCGCCGGGCATTTGCGCCAAAGCAACCGACGCGAGTAACGAGAAGCCGAAAACTGTGAAAGCGAATCGTTTCATATGAAATATCCTTTTTGGGGAGCGAGGCTATTACGAAAACCTGACGCAAGTCCGGAAACTGATGGGAATTTACTTTGCGTCGGGTTCATTGGCAGTGATTCTACGTCTGCATCGGCGCGACGCAAGCGCGTTTTTTCTGGCTTTTCGCTGAGTTGGCAAGGGCGTGAGTTGGTCCACTCGCCGCACGATTTCCTGCTTAACCACGGATGACACGGATGAACACGGATTCCGAAGTCCCGTCAGGGACGAACGACCATAGCCCACGGTTTCAACCGTGGGTTGCGGATGTAATGATGCCCAAGCCCAGCAGGGGCGAAAGAAAACGGCGGAGGAAATTAACACCTTCTTTCGTCCCTGACGGGACTCGTTCCGTTTGCGCGCGGTGCCCCAGCGATGAATCGCTGGGCTATTTTCGGGCGTCCCGATGGGACTTGGATTCGGATTGTTCATGGATGCGTTTCAACAATTTCTCCGCCGGTTCATCGGTGGGGTCTTGGGGGACGAGTTGGCCGGCGAAGGCGCGGGCGAGGAGGGAAGGCGTGAGCTGGTCCACTT
>CAYIOH010000419.1:0-4179 GCA_964364975.1 uncultured Bifidobacteriaceae bacterium | reverse complement strand
GCGGGCCCACATCATGCGTTCATGCCGCGTATAGCGGCGTGGCCGCCACGCGGCTTTACGCCGCCGTGAATCCGCCATCCACCACCATCACCTGGCCGGTCACGAATGAAGCTTCGTCCGAAGCCAGATAAAGCGCCAGGCCGCCGATTTCCTTCGGTTGGCCGATGCGCCCCAGCGCGGTGGACTTCTCGAATTGGGCGCGCCAGTTGTCATTTTTCCAAAACATTTCGCTGAACTCCGTCTGGATCAACCCGGGCGCGATGGCGTTGACGCGGATGTTGAACGGGCCGAACTCCTGCGCCCAGCAACGTGTCATCATTAACAGGCCCGCCTTGGTGAAACTGTAGAGCAATCCGCCAGGTTGCGGCCGCAGACCGGCAATGGAGGCGATGTTGATGATGGCCCCGCCGCGCTGGCGCGCGATCATTCGCGGCACAATCACCCGCACCAGGCGAAAGGCGGACTTGATGTTGACCTCGATCATCTTGTCGAGCATCTCGTCCGAGGCGTCCAGCGCCGGACCCTGGCCGATATTGGTCGCGCTGTTGTTGACCAAAATATCCACCGGGCCGAGGCGGGTTTCGGTCTGTTTCACCAGATTCTCGATCTGGTCCTTGCGCCCCACGTGACACGCGATGGGAACCACCTTGCCCGGCAGGGCCGTGAATTCCCGGGCCGTCGCTTCAAGGTTTTCCATTTTGCGGCTGGCGATGACCACGTTAGCGCCGGCTGCGGCCAGCCGCTGGGTGATGGCTTTGCCAATGCCCCGCCCACCGCCGGTGACCAGGGCGACTTTGCCTTGCAGATTGATGGTGGTGCTCATGGGTGGTGCCCTTCGATAGTCAGGTAGTTATTGCCGCGCTCAGAGGACGAGTTTCAAGGGGCGATGGCAATTGGAGCTTTGCACTCGATCCTCGTTCCCGATTCCTGGCCGTGGCGGGCGGGACAGCCGCGCATCGGCTCCTGGAGAGGCAGATTTTCATAGCCCGTATTCCGTAACGTTACGTTAAACCTAACGAAGTGCGCCGGATCGGAACAGAAAAAACCAGCGCACCTCTGAATGAAAAAAAAGGCCGCCCGCGTCCGAATATGATTGCCAAACGCAGTCGGAATGAAAGACTATTCCTACGATGTCGCAACTTAAATCATTGCCCGCCCACCTGATCGGTGGAAATTTTCTGCTCACGGAAACCGACCCCGGCCTCGTCTTCACGCCCGAGGATTTGTCCTCCGAACAACGACTCATGGCGCAGACCGCCGAGAAGTTCATGGAGAAGGAGGTAATGCCGAATCTCGAGGCGCTGGAGCATCAGGAGGACGGACTCACCCCCAAGCTTTTCCGCAAGGCGGGTGAACTAGGATTGCTCGGCATGGGCGTGCCGACGGAGTATGATGGCTTGGGACTCGACCGGGCGACCACCGTGGGCGTGGAGGAACAATTGACGCGGCTCGGCGGCTTCGGCGTGACCTGCGGCGCGCATTGCGGCATCGGCACCCAGCCGTTGCTCTATTTCGGCACGGAGGCGCAAAAGAACAAATATCTTTCCAAGCTGGCAACCGGCGAATGGATGGCGGCCTACGCGCTCAGCGAAGCCGGGTCGGGTTCGGACGCGCTCGGCCTGCGCACGAAAGCCACGCTATCCGCCGACGGCAAGCATTACCTTCTTAATGGCACCAAAATGTGGATCTCGAACGCCGCGTGGGCGAACCTGATCACGGTCTTTGCCAAGGTGGATGGCCAGCACGTCTCGGCTTTTCTCGTCGAAAGCTCGTTCCCCGGCGTTTCGACCGGCAAGGAAGAGCACAAGTTGGGCATCAAATCCTCCTCGACCCGCCGCGTGATTCTCGAAGACGCCAAGGTGCCGGTGGAGAATTTGTTGGGCGAAGTTGGCAAGGGCGCTTACATCGCTTTCAACATCCTGAACATCGGACGCTACAAATTGGGCGCGGGTGCCATCGGCGCGGCGAAGGAGTCGCTCAAGGTCGCGACGCGCTACGCGTTGGAGCGCCAGCAATTTAACAAGCCGATCGCGTCGTTTGGTTTGATTCAGCAAAAACTGGCCGCGATGGCGACGAGCATTTTCGCCGGCGAGAGCACAGTTTATCGTACCGCGACGATGATAGACGCCGTGATGGAGACCGGCGAGGTGATGGATTCGATGAAACCAGCGTTCCCGCGCGCGCTCGATGAGTTCGCGCTCGAATGTTCCATCGTCAAAGTCGCGTGCAGTGAAATCCTGGACGACGTGGCCGACGAGTCGCTACAAATCCACGGCGGCTACGGCTACACGGAAGAATTTCCGGCAGCGCGCACGATGCGCGATTCGCGCATCAACCGCATCTTCGAAGGCACGAACGAAATCAACCGGCTCTTCATCCCCGGCGTGCTCCTGCGCCGCGCGCAACGCGGCCGTTTCCCACTCGTTGCGGCGATCACGAAAGTGACCAAGGAACTCTTTGATCCCGCGCCGCTGGAGGACGGCTCCGGTGGCGATGAACTGGCGGCGGCGCAAGCATTGCTCGTCAATGCCAAGAAACTCGCGCTGTTCGTGAGCGGGGTGGCGTATCAGAAGTTCGGCGAGAAACTGGCGGAGGAGCAGGAAGTGGTCGGCCGCCTGAGCGACATCATCATTGACGTTTACCTGGGTGAGAGCGCGCTGTTACGCACGCTCAAAACCCGCAAGTCGGCCCCGAACGCTTTCGGGGCAGTTTTGAGCGATCTGACTCTGAATTTTATCAACGACGCGGCGGGTCGGATGGAACTTCACGCCCGGCACGCGCTCGCCGCAACTTCGCAGGGTGATGAACTTCGCGCGCAACTCGGAATTGTCCGGCGGTTGTTGCGCTGGACGCCGCTCAACGGAGTCGCCCTGCAACGCCGCATCGCGAAGCGTTTGTGTGATGTAGGCAGTTATCCGGCTTTGGTGGCCGCGAAATGAATTCGAACTGTCGCGCCTCGAGCTTTTCACACAGACGTAACCAGGACCGAGACCAACAGAAGATGATTTACCCAAAATCCACCTTGCCGCAGATCCTGGAGCGTGCCGCCGCCAACGCGCCTGACTCGCCGGCCCTCATTTATTTTGGAAGCCGGATCTCCTATCGGCAATTGCTCGATCACGTGAACCGGTTCGCAGCGGGCTTGCAGACGTTGGGAGTTCAAAAGGGCGACCGCGTGGCGCTGATGATGCCAAATTGCCCGCAGTTTGTGATCGCCTACTTCGGCGTGTTGCGGGCAGGCGCGATCGTCACCGCGACCAGTTCGATGTACACGGCGCGCGAAGCCGGCCATCAATGGCACGATGCGGGCGCCAAGATTGTGATCGCGGATCGCCGTCTATATCCGGTGGTGCATGCCACTGTCCCGCAAGTTCCATCGCTACAGCACGTGGTTTTGACCGGCATCCGCGAGTACTTCCCCAAGCATCTGCCCGTGCTCAACGCATTTCTAGAGTCTTCGACGCCTGCGAATCGTTCGAAAGTCAACGGCACGGCGAAGAATTCCCACGCACACGCCAAAGGTCCGGCGCTGCAAACATGGCAGGAAGTGCTCGCCATCTCCCGCACACCTGCGCCGGCTGGACTGGCCCAATCGGACATCGCCTGCCTGCAATACACCGGCGGCACCACCGGCACCTCCAAGGGCGCCATCCTCACCCACGCCAATTTGGTGATCAACGCCTGCCAAGCCAGCCGCTGGCTGGAGGCCCGAACGGACGGCACGGAGGTGCTGGTCGCCGCGCTCCCCTTGTTCCACATCTTCGCCATGACCTGCGTCATGATTAGCGCGGTTGAAATCGGCGCCTGCGTGGTCATTCTGCCTCGCTTCGAACTGCGCGCCGCACTGAACGTGATTCGCAAGTATCACCCCACGATCTTCCACGGCGTCCCCACGATGTATGTGGGCTTCAACAGCGTGCCGGGCGTCAAGCGTTATGGGTTCAATTCGCTCCGGATGTGCATGAGCGGCGGCGCCGCGTTGCCCGTTGAGGTCCGGCAGAAGTTCGAAGCCATCACGGGCGGCAAACTCGTGGAGGGCTACGGTTTGACCGAGACGTCTCCCGTCACGCACATCAACCCACCGACCGGCTCGCCCAAGATCGGCAGCATGGGCCTGCCCATCGCCGACACCGAGGTGCGGATTGTGGACTTGGAAACCGGCACGCGCGAAATGCCCGT
>CAYIOH010000418.1:0-4193 GCA_964364975.1 uncultured Bifidobacteriaceae bacterium | reverse complement strand
GCCCCCCGCAACGTCGCGCCCGGAGAAAAAATGCCCGGCGCAATCAACATGGGGCTTGCCGATGGTCACACCGAATTGGTGAAGCTCGAAGACCTCTGGAAATATTACTGGCATCTCGACTGGCAGCCACCAGCGACGCGGCCACCTTGATCCGAGAATTGTAGAAGCGAGATATCGGTAGCGCGGCTTTTTCTGCCGGGCTGGAAGTCCGTCTCTGCGTCAACCAGGATGGCTGACGCCACAGTCTTCAAACAGGCTCTTAGTTTCGGAACGAAAACTCTCCCGCCGGATCGCGCACGACATCTTTTTCAAACGCGGCCACACACGCCGCCAGTCCGCCTTTCACAAAATAAATCTTCTGGCGGAAGACTGCGGTCGCTCCGGGCCGGACTGGCGGCAGCGCCCCCGACTCGCTGTGAATGCAACGCAGGTATTCCATCTGGTTGTGAAACAAAAACTCGTAATGCTCCGACGCGATGCCCACCGCCCGGCTGCCATCCTTCGACACCAGCACCATCAAGGGATGATCCACCGCCGCCGCCTGCCGGATGGGGCCGAACATGTGTTCAGTCGCGTCTTTCCGCCCGCGCGACGGGTAGCCCTCGCGATAATAGCGGGGGAATGACGCGGTGGGTTTCAGCGAAGCCAGGGAACGCCACTGGCCGCCGGTGCGGAGGAAGAACCGGGAGAAATCTCCGCAGAGAAAATCGGGGGCCTCGGAAAAATGAATGCAGTTTTGCGCGTAGAGCATGGGCAGGTCCTGCTGGCCCCGGTTGGTCACCCGCGTTTCGAGCAACAGCGAGTTGCCTTGCGGCGTCAGTTCGCTCCGGATGAAGGCGCCCGGGTTGCCGTCAAACGTCCACAGCAGGCCACCGCGGGCCGTCGGGGTGAAGTCTTGGTGCGCCACCTTGGGATTCCATTGTTGCCACACGTCGGCCACGGTTTCGGGAAACCAGAGCAGGAACGTATTCCCCGGCCAGCGATTCACGGTGATGGCGATTTCCGTGGTGGGATTGGCGCGGATGCTCTTCACGTCAAAGACGCGGAACGCGAATCGCCGGTCCGTCGCCGTGCGTGACTGTGGATGGGCGTCGCCATTGCGGCCCGCACAACCAGACCACACGCATGCGGTCAACAGCAGCGTCAGTCCGCGCAATTCATTTCGAGACGGTTTCATGTTGGAGGTGTCATTGGCAGCAGGAAGGTCAGCCTGGGTTCAACTCTCACGCGGACTTACTTCAGATGCTGCTGAATCCACGCCAGCGCGTCAGGCACGTAGATTTCGCCCAACTGGTGGCCCTTGTCGTACCAGATCAGCTTCGTGTTCGGCCCTTCGATGTATTGGTGGTACGACGCCTCCACTCGCGCGGCCACGCCCAGGCCGTCTTTGCTGCCCGCGAGCATGAGGAACGGCCGGTTGCCGATGCCCCAACTGTAATCCACGGGTGATGCCGGGCCGTAGCCGATGCTGAGCAGCGGCGGCACAACCGCCACGGCCATCTTGATGCGCGGCTCAACGGCCAGCAGATAAAACGCGTCCATGCCGCCCATGCTGTAGCCCAGCAGGCCCACGCGGTTCGTGTCCACCAGTCCGCGCTCGAAAATGAAATCCAGCGCCCGCCGGTAATCTTTCACCGTCTGGATTGAAACCTCGGCGTACGTGAAATAGCTGCGGCGGGCCGGCGCCTTCGGATCGTCGAACGCGTTGACGTGCTGATAATCAATCTCGTTGCTCCGCTCGCCGTGGGTGGCGGCGTCCAACGCGAGGACTGCGTAGCCGGCGTCGAGCAGCGCCTTCCGCATGATACCGCCGTTGATGTAATTGTCGTCGTGGTACCAGTCGTCCTTGCCGCCGGACCAACCATGCAGCAGCAGCACCAGCCGGCACGGCGGCTGGTTCGATTTGGGAAACTCGATGAAGCCCGGCACGAGAAAACCCTGCGCGCCCCGGAAGACAAACTTCTGCCGCAACCCACCGTCTTGTTTCCACTCCTGCACGATCCGCCCCTCCAGCGGCAGGGTTTTGTCGTAATCGAAAAACGGCAGCCGCGCCTTGAACGCTTCCTCGCTGATCCGCGGGTAGGCGTTCGTTTCTTCGGAACGGGCTGAGATTGTCAGATCAGAAATGCAGCAACCCAGGAACAGAAAAAGCCAGAGGCGCATTTGCATGAGAGTTGACGTTCCTCGCATCAACCGACGATGGAATAAATTAGTCATGGTCAAGAGCTAGGGAGCGATGAAAGCGTAGGCCGAGCGGTCCGCATCCTTCACCGCCCAGAGATTCAGCGGCGACGTGGAAAGGCCGTATTTGAGATACCGGACGCTGCCATCTACGAAGGCATAATTCGAACCGCCGTTCCGGTCTCCTTTGCGGAGGGTCGAATGGCAGCCATGCTCGATGCGGTCGGCGTCATTGCCGCCCTGTCCTTCAAGCATGTCCATGAAATAATCCGCGCTGCCGAACGGGTTGCTGGGTGTCGGCTGAGCGAGGTTCTTTTTCTCGCCGAACGAGATGGTATCGGTAGGTTTGGGAATCACGCTTTCCTTGATGGCAGCACGCGAGTAAGTGCCATTCATGAAAGAGGCGAAATCACCTGAACTTAACTCGGATACGAAATAATCATCCCATCCGTTGATGAAGTAACTGCGCGCAGCCCGATCCGCGGCGGTGGGTGAGGTGGTCTGGGTTTGCGGCACGCCGCGCCGCGCGTCGGTGGGGCAGACCAGGAGGTTGGTGGTGCGGTAGCCCTCCAGCAACAAGGTCGGCCAGCGATAGGCGTTGGTGCGGGGCGGGTAGTAACCTTCGTTGTCATCAATGTAAAGTTTCAGCGCCAGCTCCAACTGCTTCAAATTGTTCGCGCACTGGATGCGGTAGGCGGATTCCTTGGCCCGCGCAAGGGCAGGCAAAAGCATGCTCGCGAGAATGGCGATGATCGAGATGACCACCAGTAACTCAATGAGGGTAAATGCACGGGCAGTCAGCCGGCTAAGTGTTTCGTCCGACGAGAGCCTCCATCGGCGATACAGAACCACGAAAATCGAACGGTCAACGATCTGGCGCATAAATATTGTTTCGTTTGTCTCGAATAACCCTACCATCCGGACGTCAACATTTTTCGTGCATGACTAAAAAAGTCTGGGTGTTGGTTGCGGCGGCCATCGTGCTTGGCGCCGTATCCATTTACTTTAACAGAGACTGGTTCGCCAAGGATCATATTCAGATTTTTGACCGATCCCGCCCGGCCCGTGGCCCTTTGGCTGCCCGGGGACGCGCAGGAAATAATCCCGCGATCAATCCCATTGTTTTCGGCTTCGACCGCAACCTTCGACTCACCTCGCTGAAAGTCATTCCGGTGAGTGATATCGAAACCAACAAATATCCGCATCCCATCTGGCACCTGATAACCGAGTCGAATTCCGTGCCAATCAAGGCATTTGGCTATGGCGCTCGCATCCGGGGCATGCATCCGGCGGTGAAGGGTAATAAAGCGGACCCACTCGAACCTGGCGTCAAATACCGCCTGTTTATCGAAGCCGGTCCGCAAAAGGCCGAGCACGATTTTGTGCCGGTGCCGCGCACAGATTAAACCGGGTCGCCTTAGAAGGCTTCGCAACCTCGCGCTGACGCGGGTTGCATTGCTTGATCGGAATCGCAAGACTCCATCCGAATTTTCAAAGCGTGATGATCACAAATTTGCGCAAGTTGTTCTTCGCTGTGGCGTTCGCCCTGACGCCGGCTCTGGGTGGGGCGATGGAAATTCAGTGGACGCGAATGGCGGGTCAAACCCCGGTGGAAGCTTCGCCGCTGGTTGGCGACTTCAGCGGCAACTCCAAAGACGAAATCCTCGTTCTCAATCGCGGCGGGCAACTGCTGCTTTGGAAAGCTGACGGAACTGCCATCGGCGCCGGCCAGGACGGACTGGTCGCGCAGTTGCCGCAAGGGCAATGGACCACCACGCCAACGCTCGTGGATTCCCCCGCCGGCGCGCGTCTTTTGCTCGCCAGCGTAGAAGGGCATGTCGTCGGGTTGGACGCGAGGTTCCAATCGCTCTGGCAGCGCAAGCTGCCCGGCCAGACAATCTGGGGGCGTGCCACGCCCGTCACCGTTCGTGCCGGTGCCGGTTCGGCGCTGGTGTTCACCGACCTCTCCGGCACGGCCACGTGTCTAACGCCGGGCGGTGAAGTTGTCTGGA
>CAYIOH010000417.1:0-4207 GCA_964364975.1 uncultured Bifidobacteriaceae bacterium | reverse complement strand
GTTTGGGATTGCGGGCATCGCGTCCCGTTCTTCGTGCGCTGGCCCGGCGTCGTCAAGGCCGGCAGCGTGAGCCACCAGCTCGTGCAGCAGTCCGACCTCCTCGCGACCGTGGCGGAAATTCTCAACTTCAAACTGCCGGACAGCACGGGTGAAGACAGCGTGAGCTTCCTGCCTTTGCTGCGCGGTAAGAACAAGCCGGTACGCGCCCACGCCGTGAACCAGTCCATGCAAGGTCTGCTCGCCGTCCGGAACGGCAAATGGAAACTTATCTTCGGTCGCGGCTCTGGCGGTTGGACCAAAGGCCGTGACGAAAAACCAGGCCAGCTTTACAACCTGGCCGACGACCTCGGTGAAACCAGGAATCTCTATGCCGAAAAGCCCGCGGTCGTGGCTGAATTGACCGCGCTCATGAATAAATTGATCAGCGACGGACGCAGCACTCCGGGCGCGCCACAAAAGAACGACGCGGAAATGAAATGGAAAATCGAGCCTGAGACGGCGCCCATTGCGCGGTAGGCGCCGTGACCGGAACGTGCTTGTATCATGCATGTGATGATTTTAGTTTTCACTTCGTGTTTTTGGCGTTCTTTGTTATGGAGTGGGCGCGACTTGGGCGCGTTTCGCCAGAGGCTGGCGAATCCACAGGCGGGCAAATCGAAAGTTTTGGGAACAATACGTGGCGTATGAATAGAAAAGGCATTTTCAAATGTTGGTTGAAACATCCTATCAAGCTTGCGGCCATTTTCTTCCTGGCATCATTTACCAACGCGATTTCTGCAGACGAGACGCCTGAAGCGCGCGGGGCCAGGCTGGCTTGGTGGCGGGAAGCGCGTTTCGGCCTGTTCATCCACTGGGGGCCGGTGTCGCTCAAGGGCACGGAGATCAGTTGGTCGCGCGCCAACTCCAATACCAACTGCCCGAACAAAGGACCCATTCCGGTCGAGGTTTATGACAACCTCTACAAGGAATTCAATCCCACGAATTTCAACGCCCGCGAGTGGGCGAAGATCGCCAGGGACGCCGGCACGAAATACGTGGTGCTCACCGCCAAGCACTGCGACGGCTTCGGTCTCTGGCACACGAAGGTCATTGATTATCACATTGGCAACTCGCCGTTTCGCCGCGACGTTTGCGGCGAACTGGCGACAGCGGCGCACCGCGCCGGGCTGCGCGTTGGATGGTATTATTCGCCGATGGACTGGTTCGACCCGGATTGCCGCACGGACCGCAACGCGGCTTATGTGAAGCGCATGCAGGCGCAGCTTCGCGAACTGCTCACCGACTATGGCCGCACTGATCTTCTCTGGTTCGATTGGGACGGTGGGACGATTCCGTGGGACCAGGACAACACCTATCGCCTGATCCGCACGCTCCAACCCTGGCTCATCGTCAACAACCGGCTCGACTGCCGCTTCGGCGGGTTTTCGGCCGACCGCTACATCGGCCCGAACGCGGACTATTACACCCCCGAGCAGAACATCGGCGCGTATGACGACCAGCGTCCGTGGGAAACCTGCATGACGCTCGGCACGCAGTGGTCGTGGAAACCGAATGACAAAATCAAGTCGGTCCCGGAAGCGATCCACATTCTGCTCAAGTGCGTCGGCGGCGACGGCAACCTGCTTCTCAACGTCGGCCCCATGCCCGATGGCCGCATCGAACCGCGCCAGGTGGCAGTGCTCCAAGGCATGGGCACGTGGCTGAAGAAATACGGCAAGAGCATCTACGGCACGCGCGGCGGGCCTTTCAAACCCACCAGGTCCATCGTCAGCACGCGCAAGGACAAGACCATCTTCGTTCACGTGCTGCGTTGGGACGGCGACGTCATCCGGCTTCCGGTGATTCAGGGGAAGATTGTTTCCGCAAAAGTTCTCACCGGCGGCAAAGCAGAAGTGCAACAATCGGACGATGGGATTACCCTTCGCGTAGCTCCGGAGCATCGGCAGGAAATTGACACGATCATAGTGCTCAGGCTCAACACCTCGGCCATGGACGAGCCGACAGTCTCCGTGAAATGAACCGTTTCAGGGCGAAGTGATGCAGCCCTTTGCCCTGAAAGCTTTCGGAAGCGGCCAGCTTGAAGGCGTTCCTTTAGACGTCACTTCTTTCGCAAAGTTTTCGGTGGCGGTCCAGGTCGGTGCTTCAAAACTGTCTTTGGGACCAGCTTGGATGAGCGGTCGTGCTTTGAAGGCGGATCGCGATGAGTTCCGTCAACGGCGTCGAGACCGAGGATTAAAACTGGAATGTCAATGTCTGACACGCCGCGCGTTTCCAAATCCCAAACGAACTGCTCAAAGTAAGAGACGCCAGATGACATTTCTCCCACGAACGCTTTCACCGGGACAACCTCAATGCCACACTCGATGTGGCCAAGGTTTTTGAAGATCGTCATCTTGGCACAGACGTTGTAAACCATGAAGGCATACTTTCCGAACTGCACTTCGACACCGAGTTTCTCCTTAACGAAATCCATTTCCCGGAATGCGCCTTTGTTGCTGCGACGAATCTTGTAGTCTTTCAAGTAGAAAGTCGTCGAGTAATCGCAGGGCACGCGAATGGGTTTCCAGCCGCACTTTTCAATCAGTTGTTTTTTGAAAGCGACATTCAACGCCACGGGGCTATAGAGGAAACGGCCCGCTCTGGTCGCTTCAAAGCTCTCCTTGGTTTTGTGTTCCCGCTCATCAATTGATTCGATGGCAGCGCGAACCTCAGCGAGCAGGTGCGGATATTTTGAGGAGACGACTTTTTCGCCGTTATTGAAAGAGTAGATCGCGGCCAGTCTCATGGGATTTTTCCTTCTGCCATTCTTTGGGAATCTGACTCACCTTCTCGCGTCCTGTCGGTTGATGAACCGGTTTGCCAAGTTGCCGATAGGGGAGTTCTCCGGAGAAAAGTTTCCCGATGCGAGCCCTTGCTTCATCGAGATAGGCTTGTTGCTTGTCAATGCCCATGGCCTTGCGTCCATGACGAAGCGCAGCCAAAAGCGCGGAGCCGACTCCCGAAAAGGGATCGAGCACCCAATCGTCTTCGTCAGTCAATGCGAGAACACAGCGCTCGACGAGTTCGATGGGGAACTGACACGGATGGAGAGTTTTCTCCGGGTGATTCGCTTTGACGTTGGGGATGTTCCACAAACCGGTTTCCCATTCGTGGATCATAAGTTTCCACACGTCAGCGGGGTTTTTCCCCAGAGGATTACCGCTGGGTTGTCCTCTCTTCGCTCCGGTGAAGTGGGTCTTGCCGGGATATTTTGAGGGCACGCGGACGGAATCCAAATTGAATGAGTAGTCGTCGCCTTTGGTGAACCAGAGCAAGGTTTCGTAGCGACCGGAGAAACGAACAGAACAATGCAAGCCGTGTTCAAAATACCAGACTATGCGATTGCGCAACTTGAGGCCAAGTTTCTTAAAGATGGGGTAGAAGTAAACGTCGAGCGGGAAGACTTCCGATTCTTCGACGTAGTTGCCGACCTGCCAGCATAGCGAGCCGCGCTCGTCCATCACTCTGACGAGTTCGGCGAGAACCGGACGCAGCCATTCCAAGTAGTGTTCCAGTTTTTGTTGGCTCTCGTATTCTTTACCGATGTTGTACGGCGGAGACGAGATGATCAGCTTCATGGATGAATCCGGTAATCCTCTCAACGTCGTCAGCGAGTCTCCATGCCAAAGGACAATCCGCGAATCTAAAAGCAATTCGTTGTCGATGCGGGTTTCGTGTTCAGTGGCAAACAGCGTGTCCATCACGCAGAAAGATAATGGAACCGCCGGGCGGAGCAACGAACTTGTCGAGCTTGTTGAGCGTCCCACCATCAACTCGCCCCGCTAAGGATGATAGTTGTCGTCCAGTGCCTTCTGGATGTGCTGAATGGCCATGTTCACACGCCAGCGGAACTGGTTCGCATAGGCCTTCCGGTCGGTCGGGCCGGATGAAATTGCGCTGTACAATTTGTGCTTGGAACCCATGATCTGGTCGTCAACGGCAATTTCATTGTGATACGGCAACGCGCCAGGGGTCTTGAAATCCGGCGCCTGGGCCAGGAGGATGTTTGTTTTACATCCCAAGCCCACGGTTGAAACCGCGGGCGATTGCGTGTCGTCCCTGGCAGGGCTAGAGTCGCTGTATGGACGCACTCGCCAAACTGAGCGAGCTGACGGACGCGCTCGAGTTCGAGTCCGTTGATCGGCGCAGCTATTTTGACCGGCACACC
>CAYIOH010000416.1:0-4210 GCA_964364975.1 uncultured Bifidobacteriaceae bacterium | reverse complement strand
CGCGCAACGCGATTGCCCGGCTGAATGTGGACGGGACTCTGGCCAGCGGGTTCAATCCGGGGGCAAACAATTGGGTGTATTCCCTGGCGGTGCAGGCGGACGGGAAGATTCTGGTGGGTGGCTCTTTCACCACGCTGGGTGGGCAGACTCGCAATCGGCTTGCCCGGCTGAATGCGGACGGGACCCTGGACAGCGGGTTCAATCCGGAGGCGAGCAGTACTGTTAATGCTCTAGCGGTGCAAGCGGACGGGAGGATTCTTGCAGGCGGCGAGTTCACCACGCTGGGCGGGCAGACGCGCAATCGGATTGCTCGGCTGAATGTGGACGGGACCGTGGACAGCGGGTTCAATCCGGGGGCGGGCGATTGGGTGGCCTCGCTGGCGGTGCAGGCGGACGGGAAGATTCTGCTGGGCGGCTCTTTCACAACGCTGGGCGGGCAGACGCGCAACTACCTTGGGCGGCTGAACAACACCGCACCCGCGACCCAGAGCCTCACCTACAACAGCTCGACCATCACCTGGCTGCGGGGCGGCACCAGCCCGGAAGTCGGGCGCACAACTTTTGACCTCAGCATGGATGGTCTCACATGGACAAACGTGGGCGCGGGCACGCGCATCGCGGGTGGATGGGAAGTGGCTGTTGCTTCTTCCCCGCCCAGCGGCGTCATCCGGGCGCGCGGATACGTCGCTGGCACCTGCGCGCCCGGCTCGGAGGGCTGATTCGTAGAAAGCCAGCTTCAGTTTGCAAGCGCACCGACGATCGTTGAAAATCCGCAGAGCCAGACGGTCCAGGCCTTTGCGAATGTTGTGTTCAGTGTCACCGCCACAGGCACGCCACCACTGAGCTACCAATGGCGCATGGACGAAGTGAACATATCGGCCGCCACCGGGACCACATTGACTCTGAACTCTGTTGGCGCCTCCGCTGCCGGCGGCTATTCGGCCCTCGTTTGGAATGCCTATGGCTTCGTCGTCAGCGCTACCGCCCACCTCGCTGTCTTGGCCGATGGCGCGAACGGCAATGACCCCGGACAGATTTCTGCATCTGGCTTAGTGACCCAAATACCAGGGCAGAACAACCTCGTGATCGTTACCCACGGGTGGTCTGCGATTGGCCTCCCTGTCCTGGACCCATGGGTCACTGGCCTCGCCGACGCCATCCGGTCGTCAGCGCCTTCTGGCTGGCAGGTAGTTCCCATCGATTGGACTTTGGAAGCATACACCTTGTTACCAGATATGGCCCTGGTTAACGGAAGGATCAAAGGCATGTTGCTCGGTGAGCAAATCGCATCGCAGTCTTGGTCGCATGTTCACCTGATAGGCAAGAGCGCCGGCGCGGCCTTGATTCAAGCTGCAGCGGACGCCATCAAGCATTCAGCTCCGAGCAAAGAAGTCCACACCACCTTCCTCGATCCTTATTTGGGATTGAACTATCGCGGGCGATCTTGGTACGGTATGAACGCTGACTGGTCGGAGAATTACTTCGCTCACGACTGGTTGACCGATGTACCAGCCGCTTTGACCGAGGGGCCGTTAGACAACGCATTCAACGTGAATGTTACGTGGGCAGACCCCGCAATTCTGCTCACGCCGATCTACTGCCCGACGGCGGGAAGCACGCCGCCAACGCTTGGCGACGAGGCGTGGTCCTCGCACGACTGGCCCCGCGAGTTCTATTATCGCACAGTGCTCGGAACACAGCCGATGTGCGCCTCTGGATTTGGATTCCCCATAAGCAAGGAAGGAGGCGGTTGGGATAGCCGTGGCACTCGCCCTATTGGCCAGGCACCGCTGGTGCCCTGCGGCCAGCCACCGGCCACGCAAAACCCTTTCCCGATGCGCTTCGACTTCGAGTTCCGTTTTGATCAGTTGCCTTCCGCGACAAGCGGCGCTGGGGTGAATCTTCTTGGGAACACCAGCTTCATGTTGAACAGCAGCCCACCACACCTCTTGTTGAACGGGGGGCGGGATGAGGGCAGGGAACCAAAAAGCGGAAATCCGACCGGCACGCCAGCATGGCTGGCTGTGGGGGTGACAACCAGCAACGCTGCGAATTTCGTGCAGTTCGACGCTGGCTTCACCAGTACAAACGGCGCGGAGGGGCTAATGACGGTTTATTGGAACACCAACCAGATAGGGACGGTTGACGAACGCATCGAGTCAGGCGGCTTACACACGTACCGTTTCGCACTGCCCGGTGCGGTGACTAACGGCCTCTACACGCTGAGTTTCCGCCTCGATTCCTTCACGAACACAACATCGAGTGTAACGATGACCAACGTGGCGACTGGATTCGCGGGCGAGAGCCAGCCACTCACGCTCGGCATGGTGAGGGGCACGAATGGCGCACCGCTGCTGGAACTGACGGGCGCTGCGGGATATAACTATTTGGTGCGGACCTCCACGAACCTCGTGGACTGGACTCCGACAGCCTTGCTGGTGAACACGAACGGCACGATATTCTTTGCCGATCCCACCGCGACGAATTACAGCCGGCGTTTCTACCAGGCGCTAATGCCGTAAGCTCGGCCCGCTGAGAACGCACTTCATCCTCTCCTCTTGCTCCGCGGGGGGAGGATTCGTTTATACGCGCAACGTGAGAACTGCGGCTGGGCGAAACGCGTTGCGGCGTGGAAATCAACGCTGTTGTTTTGCATGTCGGGGTCGGTCACTTTCGCTTTGCTCTTTGCAACGTGATCCCAGCGCGCATGACAGCGCGGGGAAATTCCTTTTCCCACAACGGCTTTCGTGCATTCTTCGACCTTGACCGGTTTCCAGAACATGAAGATCGCCATCATCGGCTTGGACTGCGCGGGGCTGCCGCTGTGGCTGGAATCGTGGTGTTTAGAGCTGGGTGCTTAATTCCAATGTCCACATATAGAAAATTGCAAAGCGAATTGAAAGCCGTTCCGCGCACCTGGCTCATCACAGGGGCCGCCGGATTTATCGGGTCAAATCTGCTGGAAGCGTTGCTTAAGCTCGACCAGCGCGTGGTGGGATTGGACAATTTCTCCGCCGGCAAAAAAAGCAACCTCGACCAGGTCAAAGCCTTGGTTTCGCCGGCACAGTGGGCCAGGTTTCGATTTATTGAGGGTGACATCTGCGATGCGGCAGTTTGTCAGCAGGCGTGCGCAGGCGCGGATCTGGTTTTGCATGAAGCGGCGCTGGGTTCGGTGCCGCGCTCGATGGCCGAACCGCTCGCCACGCACGCGGCAAACGTCACCGGCTTCTTGAACATGCTCCTCGCGGCACGCCAGGCGAAGGTGAAGCGGTTTGTGTACGCGTCGAGCAGCGCCGTTTACGGTGACTCGCCGGAGTTGCCGAAGTCGGAAGAAAATATCGGCAGGCCTCTTTCGCCCTACGCGGCGACCAAGCTGATGAACGAGATTTATGCGGACACATTCGCGCGCGCGTATGGACTGGAGTCAATCGGCCTGCGCTACTTCAACGTGTTCGGCCCGCGCCAGGATCCCGCGGGGGCTTATGCGGCGGTGATTCCCCTGTGGATCGCGTCCTTGCTGCGGCGCGAGCCGGTGTTCATCAATGGCGATGGCGAAACGAGCCGGGACTTTTGCTTCGTCGAAAACGTCGTGCAGGCGAACCTCCTGGCCGCGACGATTTCGGATCCCGCCGCAGTCAACCAGGTTTACAACGTCGCGCTGGGCCGGCGCACGACCCTCAACGAACTTTTTTGTTTTCTGAAAGACGGATTACGCCGGCGCGACCCGACATTGCCGGATTGCAAGCCGGCCTATCGGGATTTTCGGTCTGGCGACGTGCGTCACTCTCTGGCCGATGTGAACAAGGCGCAGCGATTGCTGGGTTTTGCGCCGGCGCGTGGCGTTGAAGCAGGACTGGAAATCGCGCTGGATTGGTACAAACAAAACGTGTCTTGAGATGATTTCTGCTCGCAGGCGCGAGTATGAACCGGGTCCGCGCGTGGTTCACTCTCGTTACATCAGTCGCTGGAAGTGAATTGCCTTGGGAAATCTTCCCGCCCCACCGACTATTTTTTCTTCTCTGCCTGCAACCTGGCTTTGGTGGCGGCTTGGAGTTCCTCCAATTGCGGTTTGAATTCCCGTTTCGTGTCGCTGACCATCCGGTCTATGAAAAGAATTCCGTTGAGATGATCTGCTTCATGCTGCACCACGCGCGCCAGCAGGCCACCGCCACGGAACTCGATGGGTTTGCCTTTTGGGTCTAGTGCTCTT
>CAYIOH010000415.1:0-4214 GCA_964364975.1 uncultured Bifidobacteriaceae bacterium | reverse complement strand
GCCCTTGAACTCCTGAAAGATGAGTTCATCCATGCGCGATCCGGTGTCCACCAGCGCGGTGGCGATGATGGTCAGCGACCCGCCGTTTTCAATTTTGCGCGCCGAGGCGAACATCTTGCGCGGAATTTCCAACGCGCGCGCGTCCACGCCGCCGGTCATCGTGCGGCCGCTACCGCCATGGACGCTGTTGTAGGCGCGGGCGATGCGCGTGAGCGAATCCATCACCACAAAGACATCCTTGCCACTCTCGACCATGCGGCGGCAGCGCTCAACCATGAAGCGCGACAGTCGGACGTGCGTTTCCAAGTCCTGATCGTTCGAGGATGCAACGACCTCAGCCTTGACCGAACGCTGGAAATCCGTCACTTCCTCGGGCCGCTCGTCAATCAGCAACACCATCACGTGGACTTCGGGATGGTTTTCCGTAATGGCGTTGGCAAGCTGTTTGAGAATGGTGGTCTTGCCGGTGCGCGGCGCTGCGACGATGAGACCGCGCGTGCCTTTGCCAATGGGCGTAACCATGTCAATGACGCGGGTCTCGATCAGGTCCGGGCTGGTTTCGAGCCGGAATTTTTCAATCGGGTCAATGCTGGTGAGGTTCTCGAACCGGACGGCTTTCGTGTAGTCCTCGAAAGCCATGCCGTTGACCTGGTCCACGGACTTGAGTTGGGGACTCGTGCCGCGATGCGGTGGCTGGGTCAGCCCGGCCACCAGGCTGCCCTCGCGCAGAAAACTGCGCTTGATGGTGTCGGGCGTGACGAAAATGTCGGTGGGCTTGGGATGGTAATGGTTTGCGGCAGTCCGCAGGAAGCCAAATCCCTTGTCGGAAATTTCCAGAAAACCAGACCCGTGGTCGTTTGAATTGTCGTTGGTCGTGCTGCTCATAGACTGTGTTGTGTCTCGAAGGTTGAGAACCAAACTCCGAAATATCGTGATTGAACTGTGAATTCTTGGAAGCTGCTGCGTCGGTAATCTCACACCGCACCCAACCGCCCGCAACTATCAAACCTTCGATTCGTCACCTAAATAGGGTGAAACGCCGGGGAGCGCAACAAGTTTTTTGCAATAATTTTGCCCTCGCGGGACCGGGCGCAACCCGCATTGCCTGCCCCGGTCGCGTACGCTTCTCCTGTCCCGCAGGGCGGGGGCAGCCTGGACCACCAAACCACTCCGGTGGTTATCCACCGACCGACGCCCGCGCTTCGGCGGCCAGCGCCGTGCTGAGATAGCGCTCTCCAGTCGAACAAGCAACCGTCACGATCATCTTGCCCTTGTTTTCCGGGCGTTTGGCCACTTCGATGGCTGCGACCACATTCGCGCCGGTGGAAATGCCCACCAAGATACCCTCTTCCTTCGCCAATCGCCGCGCCATGGCAAACGCGTCGTCGTTCGTCACCTGGACGCACTCGACAATTTGTGGATTACCCTTGTCGTCTTTCAAATGGAGGTTTTTTGGGACAAAGCCGGCACCCGTGCCCTGAATCTTGTGCGGACCAGGTTTGAGCGGTTGTCCGGCCAATGTCTGCGAGATCACCGGCGAATCTTTCGGCTCAACGGCAATGGCTTGAAACGACGGCTTCTTCGACTTGATAACTTCGTAGCAACCGGTGATCGTTCCGCCCGTGCCCACCGCGGCGACCAATATGTCAATTTTCCCATCCGTATCCTCCCACAGTTCCACGGCCGTCGTCTTCTTGTGAATCTCCGGGTTGGACGGATTCTCGAACTGTTGCGGAATCCATGAGTTGGGCGTTTCCTTGGCGAGTTGTTCGGCCTTGGCAATGGCGCCCTTCATGCCTTCGGTGCCGGGCGTGAGGACGAGCTTGGCGCCGAGCAGTGCCAGCAACGTGCGCCGTTCGAGCGACATCGTTTCCGGCATGGTGAGGACAAGTTGATAGCCCTTGGCCGCGGCCACGAATGCGAGCGAGATGCCCGTGTTGCCGCTGGTCGGCTCAATGATGACCGTGTTCCTTTTCAAAATGCCGCCCTTCTCGGCGTCTTCGATCATGGACACGCCGATGCGGTCCTTGACGCTGCCAAGCGGATTGAAAAACTCGCACTTGAGGAGAATGGTGGCGGGCAGACCCGCCGTGACCTTGTTCAACTTCACGAGCGGCGTGCGCCCGACGGTTTCGACGATGTTGTTGTAAATGCGTCCCATAAAACGATTGTGCTTTGATGGTGTATCGTTGCTGTGAACACCTGAATCTTGTCGGAAGGCCGTTGGAGGGCAAGCCCTTTTTTCGAGAAACATTCCGCGCCCGGTCCGCCGGTTTCAGTGCTCGGTTCATCCGGTTTGATTTGGTTTGATTGAGTTTGATTCCACCGGCGGCTGGCTCGTGCCGGACGCTCCCGTTTTCCGCTGTTGCAGCAGGGCAAAGGAATCCTGAAAAGCACTCCGCACCTCCGGCCATTGCTTGACCTCTGCGATTACGGCTTCCAACGCCCGGACCGCATCGGCCCTGCCGGCTTCCGCGAACCGCTCCAGATCAAGCCGCAACCGTTCCGCGCAATGATCGCCCCGCCGCAATTCCACGATGTCCTGGCACAGCGCCCGCAACGCCCGCGCCTTGCGCCGGAACGCCTCGCTCATCTCGCCGTTCCAGCCGGACACCAGCGCCGCGTAACGTGACGCTAACACCACGGCCAGATGGTTCGCCAGCGAGCCCTCGGCGGCTTGAGCCAGTTCCGAGGATTCCCCGGCCAGTTCCCTCGCGCAGGCCAGGGTTTCCTGCCTCGCGAGCCATTCCTGATGACCGCCTTGTTTCCATTCGCATAAATTCTGTTCGTTGATGTCGCGTCCGCCAAAGTCGGTGGCCAGCACCTGCCTGACTTCCGGCAAGCGATTGAGCCACTCGACGAGGCGAATGCCCGGCTCACCGTCCGACAATCGGCGATTGAGCTGATGGCGGATGTCGCGCGGCAACCGGGCGATCTTTCCGTTACGAGTCATGGGTGAAGAGTTTTAACCACAGATGAACGCAGATGGACGCAGATTTTTTTTGGAGCGCGGCTTTGCAAGGCGCCGCGGATGCGAACGCCAATTACGGCAGGGCGCGGCACTCCGCCCGCGGTGCTCGCGCACCGTCGCGGCAGGTGCGCGCCGTTTGATGCGCAAGACATGCGACGGGCAGAGGACTGCCCGCCCTACCCGCGTTGCTGATCTGCGTGAATCTGTGTTCATCGGCGGTTTCATTTCGGCAATTTGATCCGGCCGGACTTTTGCAGCGCGTCCACATCGGCAAACATGGCCTCGCGCATTCGCCGGATGCGTTCCGCGTTCGAGCCGTTGTCCTCTGGCGACAGCAACTCCGCGAGCCGTTCCAACGGACTCAAGCGCACTTCGCGTTGGGCGGTTCGTGCCGGGTGGATTCGATAACGGTTCATTTTATGGTTGAGTGGTTTGGGGTGGATTTACCCGACGCGGCGATAATTGTAGCGGCCTTTGATATGGGCATGGAAATACTTCCCATGCGAACTCGCACTCATCAAGGCGGTGTATTCTGAATGCGGCACGTGGTAGTACTCGTAAACGCCGCCGCTGTGGAAGGCGAGCGTGAGCGTACCGTTCCAATCGAAATCCACCGCCGATAAATCGGATGATTCAACTGCTATCACGCCGACAGATTAAACTGGCAGCAGAACCGAATCTTCTTAGCGGGTTCGACTTTGTTTTAAGAAGAACCGGACGGTGGCTCGCGCCGGCAGAGACGCAGGGCGACCTCGTATCCCGGTGGTCGGCCATCAGGGCTGCTTTTGCCTGGAGGCCCGTCCGGTTTGCGCAGACCCAAAACGTTTGAGCAATACGCGGCCAGGTCCTGTTCCCGTTCCAGCGGGTAGCGGGTTGGCGGTGGCAGCACCTGACATGCAACGGCCATCAAGTCGCGGTACGTCCAGTTGTGGCGCTTCAACAGCGGCCAAAACTTGATCGCAATTTCGTCCACATTCGCTGGCGCGGTGCGGAGCTGGGCAACTGCCAGTTTGCCGATGGTCTGCCATTTGGACGAGTCCTTGAATCGTCTCGCTGCCTCGCGGTGGTGCCATTCCCAAGACACATGCTGGGAGGCACTCAACTTGGCGAAGTTGCGCTGCATGACCCCCAGCGCCGCCAGTTCGCGCTTCTCCGGGTCAGGATCATGACTTTCCGGCAGGACACGATGTTGGAAATGCGTGTGGAAGTGGACGTCCGTATCAATCCAATCACACCAACGTTC
>CAYIOH010000414.1:0-4238 GCA_964364975.1 uncultured Bifidobacteriaceae bacterium | reverse complement strand
GCCGGGTGGAATACCCCCTCGGACGACTGATTTAAGCATCGGGAAGCGTCCCGGTAACGGAGCGCGGAATGTATTCCGCTTCAACTTGACTGCGACCGGAAGGCATCGGCCATCAAACCGTGAACCCCATTCAAGCGGACTGAAGTCCGCGCTCCCCTTTGTCATCTGAGAGAAAGCTGGGCATGCGCTCCACCGGGCCGTCCATCCGCCGGCCAGGATGATTTTGCATTTTCTTGAAAGAATTGCTTCGCTTCTTACGTATTATTAAGTGAGAGCAATATCGCGACATGGGCAAGCTCCTAACAGTAAACTTTCAGTTTTGGATCACGGGCTGCGCCCGCCACCGAAACCTTCCGGATAAAAACGTTCCATCGGCACGTGCAATGCCTGGGAGAGGATGAAAAGCTCGGCAGCCTTGATGAACCGCACACGCGCTTCGATTTTAGCCAGGGTGCTGCGCGAAAGATTCAATCCGCGCACCTGGCACTGCGCTGACAATTGCTCCTGTGTGCAGCCGCGCTCGCGGCGCAGCTTGCCCACCAGCAGCCCGACGATGTCCTCTGTCTTTCCATCAATCCAAACCTTGTTCAAGCCCGTTTTTTTCTTCGGTCGGCTCTTGTTTGGCATACAAGCAAAAAAAGAATGTAAACTAACACTTAACCTTATCACCTTCTCTTGACACGTTTGCGCCAAATTAGAGCACCGCTGGAAACCACAGAAGTCGTATGGCCATGACCGAAACCAAGTGTGAAATGCCATGCAAAAAGCAGACCCCTTAACGAAGACGCCATCAAGCGTCCCCCTTCGAAGTGGTGCAGAAGTCGTTGGCATCATTGGCATGGCGAATCACCCCGGAGAATCTGTGGGAATGGAACCAGCCAAGATCGCCGCCGGCCGCGCTGGAGTTCACGCTTTAGCGTGCTTCCCGGACAAGCTGAAGCTTGAACTCCAACATCGCCAGCAGCCAGAGGCGGCTTTGGAAGCGGAGCGTCGGCGAGCCGGGCCGGTGCGGTGGGAGGACAAGGAGATATTCCACTCGCTGAGCGCTTGCTGTCCGGTTGGCATATTCCTGGTGGATACCAAGGGCAACTGCAGCCACCTCAGCTTCCGCTGCCGCGACATTTTTGGCCTCTCCTCAATGGAGAGCGTCAGCGCGGGATGGACTCTGGCGATTCCGCCCGAAGATCGCCAGGAGGTGGTGGAGCGGTGGTTTGCCTGCCTGCGCCAGGGAATGTCGTACTCCAATGAGTTTCGCCTCTATCATCCGCAGCGGGGGATTCGCTGGATCAATCTGCGCTCCGCGCCGAGGTTCTCTGACAAAAGCGCGTTGCTCGGGCACGTCGCCACCGTGGACGACATCACCGAGCGGAAGCAGGCGGACGATAAACTGCGCCGGTACGCCGAGCGGCTCGAGACCCTTCATGAGATAGACAGGGACATTCTGTACACTCGCTCTTCTGCGTTGATCGCGCAGAGCGCCCTGATTCGCATTCGTCAGTTAGCGCAGTGCCCATGGGGTTGCGTGGCGCAATTCATTTTGAAATCCAGGAAAGCCGAGGTGCTGGCTGCCTACGGCCCCGGCAAGAGCACTATCGAAGCCGGGACGATCCTGCCGATAAAAGAGTTCGAGCTCGGCAAACGGGCCGCAGATGTTCAAGGCAGGTTCCAATGGGTTGAGGATGTGTCGAGCTTACCGCAGCGGTCGTTGGTTGTTCAACTCCTGCAAGCTGAAAGCCTGCGCGCCTACCTGTCCGTGCCTCTGGTATCGCGGGAGCGGGTGGTCGGCGTGCTGACCCTGGCAGCCAGCAGCCCCGAGACATTCACAGCCGAAAACCTGGAGGTCGCACGGGAGGAAGCCGACTCACTGGCGTTGGTTGTCCAACACGCCGGGTTGCGCGAGCAAGTCCGGGCCGATTGCAAACAATTGGAAATTATGTCCCGTCGGTTGGTCCAGTCGCATGAAGACGAGCGCCGCCAGATCGCCGGCGAGTTGCACGATGAGATCGGACAGGGGCTTACTGCACTCAAAAGCAATTTGCAGGGTATGGCGCGCAAAGCGCCAGTCAGAATAGTTAATCCGCGCTTGCAGGAGAGCCTGCAACTCATCGAGCGCACGATCC
The DNA here is from genome assembly GCA_964364975.1 of uncultured Bifidobacteriaceae bacterium. Taxonomy (GTDB): domain Bacteria; phylum Verrucomicrobiota; class Verrucomicrobiia; order Limisphaerales; family JADLHS01; genus JALOTT01. The sequence continues at coordinate 2,118 of CAYIOH010000414.1, read as the reverse complement.
AGCAGGTGCGGGACCTTTCAGTGGCTTTGCGTCCGTCGGTATTGGACGACTTGGGGCTGGTGGCCGCCTTGCGCTGGCAGACGGATCGGATGGCGCAGCGTTCTGGTTTGACCGCCCATTTCGTCGCGGATCCGCTGCCGACGCGTCTGCCGGCCGAGATCGAAATCGCCTGCTACCGCGTGGCCCAGGAATCCTTGAACAACGTCGTTCGGCATGCACAAGCGCGCCAAGTTTATATCGAGTTGCGCCGCGTTGGCGGGGAATTGCGACTCGTGGTTCGGGATGACGGCTTGGGATTCAACGCGCGGGCCGCGCGGTCGCGCGCGGTCCAGGGGGACAGTTTCGGTCTGCTAGGCATGGAGGAGCGCGTTCTCCTGCTCGGCGGTAGCTTCAAGATCAAATCGGCTCCCGAAGGCGGAACGCAAGTTCGTGCATGCTTTCCTCTGACCCAATCCACTCGCAAGAAAACCACAAAGACAGGCAGCCTTTGAAGACGGTTCGCGTCATACTCGTCGAAGATCACGCGCTGGTCCGGGCTGGAGTTAGCGAACTGTTGGCAAAGCTTGGCTGGGTAAAGGTCGTCGCGGAGACCGGAAACGGCCGCGAGGCGGTTCAGTTGATTAAGATACACCGTCCCGATGTGGTTCTGATGGATATCGGCATGAGCGACATGAATGGCCTGGAGGCGACGGCGCGTACGCACAAGATTTCCCGCGACATTCGTGTAATCATTCTCTCAATGCACGACAGCGAAGAGTACGTTTTGCAAGCGCTCCGCTACGGTGCCACGGGTTACTTATTGAAAGACGCCTATGTCAGTGAACTGGAAACCGCCATCAAAGCCGTGGTCCGGGGCGAGACGTATCTGTCGCCGCGCGTGTCCAGGTACGTCATCTCCGACTACGTGCGCCGGGTCGGGAATACGCCCGGTAAGTTGAGCAAGCTGACCCCCCGCCACCGTGAGGTGCTTCAATTGATCGCGGAAGGATGCACCACAAAGGAGGTGGCGCAGAAGCTCGACATCAGCACCAAGACGGCCGAAGTCCTTCGCCAACAATTGATGGACCGGCTCGAAATCCATAACGTCGCGGGCCTGGTGCGCTATGCCATTCAAATAGGCGTGGTGATCCTGGAGCAGACCTTCGATTCAATCCCCGGCTCGGGTCGGTCTTACCACTGCCGTCGGCTAAGGACTGCCAAATATAACCACACCTGAAATATATGACTCAGACTAACACTCGATCCGGCCCGAAAAGGGCGGTCCCGTCAGCCTCCGGCGTGTTTTCAATAAGCAAACGGCTTTTCCCAAAACAGCCGCAGCCGGTGCGAAAGCGGAAATTAAAGGTGCTCTTGCTTATCACCTTGATCAGCGTGATTGTTTGCGCGTTGGTTGGACTTCTCCTGCTCTTGGCGAACACGCCCGACAAATGAATAAGATGGTAGAAAAGGGTGTTACAAGTTTCGCTGCAACTCATTGATCTCGCATTGATCTCGCATAGATAACCGCGGTTACTGGAGCCAGGTCGAAGCCTACATTGCGGAGCGTTCGGAGGCCCGGTTCACCCACGGGTTTTGCCCCGCATGCACCAAGAAGTTTTTCCCCGGTTTAACCCCTGAGGAGCTTGACACCAACACTTAAACCCAAGGACTGATATGAGCAAACCACTACACCTGCTGGTTGTGGAAGATTCAGAAGCCGAGGTCGCGCCGCTGGTGCGCGAACTGCGCCGAAACGGTTACGAGCCGGAGGCCGTGCGCGTGGACGCCGCCGACGCCATGCGGGACGCCCTCCAACGCCAGGCGTGGGATGTCGTCATTGCGGACCACGGCTTGCCGGGTTTTAGCCGGCACGACGCCTTGCGAGTCTTGCGGGAGAGCGGTCTGGACGTGCCCTTCATCATCGTGTCAGAAACGCTCAGCAGAGCGGCCGCCGTGACCGCCATGAAAGCCGGCGCGCATGATTACGTGATGAAGGACCACCTGACCCGTCTAGGTCCCGCCGTCGAGCGCGAGTTGCAAGAAGCCTCCGTTCGGCGGCAGTGCCGGGAAGCCGAGCAATCGCTGGCCGCGCACCAGGCGGTGACCGGCATTTTGGCCGAGGCCGACACGCTGGGCGAG
>CAYIOH010000413.1:0-4241 GCA_964364975.1 uncultured Bifidobacteriaceae bacterium | reverse complement strand
ATCGCAAAAAATCCTGGAGCAAAAAGTTTTGCCCGCGCCGGAAACCAAATTGCAGGTACTCAAGCTCGTCATCGAAAAGCTCACGGCGAACGATCAATACGTCTATATCGGCATGGACCATTTCGCGAAGCCGAACGACGAACTCGCCGTGGCGCAGCGGCAGAAGCAACTTCAGCGTAATTTTCAGGGCTACAGCACACGCGCCGGTTCGGACATCTACGCGTTCGGCATGTCCGGTGTGTCGCAAGTACCCGACGCCTACTGGCAAAACGAGAAGGAATTGCCGAAGTATCAGGAAGCCGTGGACGCCGGTCGCGTGCCGCTGCACAAGGCGTATTTCGTAACCGACGAGGACAAAATCCGCCGCGAAACCATCATGCGCGTCATGTGCGACCTCTCGCTCGACTTCGCCGCGATGTCGCAAAAGCTCGGCATCAACTTCGAGCAACACTTCGCCCCGGAGCTTGCCGCGCTCGCGCCATTCGAAGCCGATAACTTGGTGAAACGCACGCACGCCGGCCTCGAAGTCACCGATACCGGTCGCCTGTTCATCCGCAACATCGCGATGTGCTTCGACAACACGCACGCGCCGGCGGGTGAGCGCAGACATTCGAAGACGATTTGAGATTTGTGAAGTATGATGATGCCGTTTTTTATTTTGGCACTTGGCGTGGCGATCGTGCTCACTATCTGGTTTGCGTTTGCGACTGACGCTTCAATCTTCGGCAAAGTTCTGCTCGTCGCTTTGTGTATCGTTTCCTTGCTCGTTCGCAATTCGCGCTTCTGGGTGGCCGGGCTGATCTTGCAAGTTGCCATAAGCATTTTCGTGCTGCTTTACCTGAAGGTGAAGTCGCTATGAATCCCGCCATAATCATCCGCATCGGCATCACGGGTTTGACGGCGGCGTTTTACCTGAAACGAAAAGGATCAGAGTCCAACCTCGCCGAGTTGCAGCCGGATGACTTTGGGTCGTTCGGTTTCTTTCTCAAAGTGGCAAAGCACCGCGTCTTTTACCATCGTTCGCAAATCGTCCCAATCCTCCCCTTGCGTGAAGATGCTGTGGCCGAGCGCACGCGCCCAGAAGCCGCCTTCTTCGGCCTCGCGAACCTCGAAAATTATTTCGCTCATGGCGGTACGTTCCCAGAAAACCGCTTGTGCTGCAAGTCGCGCTTTTCGGCTTTCCTGGCAATACCGTCGCTCAGGTTGGCGCGGCCGCGCTAAACGAAGCCCGCCGCGGCGAAGGGTTTCGACCGCCTCACATCACCCGGCTAGTATCTTCACCGTCGCCTCCAGACTCGTCACATCTGCCACGTTCAGCATTTGCGTGTTCTTGTCTATGCGCTTAATGAAACCACTGAGCGCAGTTCCCGGCCCGAATTCGATGAACCGGGTGAAGCCTTGCGCCAGCAAATAGCGCATGGATTCCTCCCAGCGCACCGACGAGGTGACTTGTTCGACCAACCGCGCGCTGATTTCATCCTGGCCGCCGTGCGGTTGCGCGGTGACGTTGGAAATCACGGGAACGGTGAGTGGCAATAATTTCGCTTTGGTTAGCTCGGCTTGAAGCTTCGGTTGCGCGCTGGCCATGAGCGGCGAGTGGTAGGCGCCGGCCACCGGAAGCGGTATCGCCTTGCGCGCTCCCTTGGCTTTCGCGAGTTCGACCGCTTTGGCAATGTTTTCCGTCTCGCCGGAAATCACAAGCTGGCCGGGGCAATTCAGATTTGCCAGCACCACGCCAGTTTCGGCACAAACTTCGCGAGTAGGCGTTTCGTCGAGGCCGATGACTGCCGCCATGCCGCCGCGTGTGGCTTCGCACGCCTCCTGCATGAAGCGACCGCGCTGGCGCACGACGCGCAGGCCGTCCTCGAAACTCAACGCGCCCGCCGCTGTCAGCGCCGTGAATTCGCCGAGTGACAATCCAGCCGTGGCCGCGAACTCTAGCGACGGCCCGTGTTGGAGTTCACGCTTTAGCGTGTCAGCCGGGGAACAAGCTAAAGCTTGAACTCCAACGCGCTCTTTGAGCAGTTGGAAGGCGACCCAACTCACGAGAAAAATTCCGGGCTGGGCGTTTTCGGTTTTCGTGAGTTCGGCCTCCGGGCCGTTGAAGCAGACGCTGGTGAGGTCGTAGCCGAGCGTGGCGTTGGCGCGATCGAACCACGCTTGGGCGGACGGGAACGCGGCGGCGAAGTCCTTTCCCATGCCGACGACCTGCGCGCCCTGGCCGGCAAACAGCAATGCGGTTTTGCTCATAGAGGCCGGAAACTAAACAGAAATTCAGTTCGCATAGGAAGAAGAGATTTTGCGCGTGACAGTTATTGACAACTTCTCGCTGCGAACCACGCCGGTTTAGCCAAAACCGATTCTCACGGTTTGAACAAGCGATAGAACCGATTGCCCTCAGGTGGGTTCACGAGAATGAAATTGATTGAGCCGTTGTCCGTGACAGCTTCGGAAACCGCCACCCAATTCGTCGAGTTGAGATTGGAATTCCGCTGCAATGTAAAACCAGTCGAAGTGGAGGGCCACAAAACAAGAGCGGTGTTCGTGCTTGTAAGCCGGATCGTCAGCAATGGAGCGCCGAGTGTTTGGACGACGGACAGCAGGCTCCAGAAACCACCGGTGAGAGCAAAGTTGCCGCCAGTCATTGGTCCACCGGCGTCCGGTTGACCAACCGTGCCACTTACTGAGTAAACGCCTCCTGTGCTCGTGCTGCCACCGCCGCTTATCGTGAACCAGTCAATGCCGTAGGTCTGGGCAACCGCCTGCGGCACGACGGCGCATAATGTCATCACGGAACAGATGAATGCTATGCGGATGTAACTCATCTTCACGGCTTCTGATACAAATACAACAGCTTCGGCGGGGTGCAGGACCAAGTATCGCCGAAGCAATTGCCAGAGTTGTCACCTCCGTCGCAAACAATCATCTCGCCGCCCGTCCAGACAGCGGTGTGATTCACGCGCCCAGCGGGCGCACGGGGTGAGGTTGTCACCGGCGTCCAGATGTTGAGTGCCGGATCATAACTGCCACCGTCGTTGCGGGGAACGCCTGCTTGACCGCCCCAGATAATCATCTCACGGCCTGTCCAAACCGCCGTGTGACGAATACGGGGGGCGGGTTCAAACAAATAGTCCATCGGGGACCAACCGTCTGTCGTCGGATTGTAGCGGCCTCCTACTTCCGCGCTCCCCCACACTATCATTTCGGTTCCTGTCCATACGGCTGTGTGTCTGGATCGTGCGCCCGGAGCGCCCACGGAACTTATCGGCGTCCATGTGTCAGTCGTGGGATTGTAGCGCCAACCGTCGTTCATGTAGATGTCGCCGCCTGAACCGCCTTGGCCACCCCAAATGACCATCTCACTGCCAGTCCACACGGCCGTATGGCTGAAGCGTGCGGTGGGTGCGCCATTTGTGTTCATGGGAGACCAAGTATCGGAACTCGGACTGAAGCGGCAGCCATCCCCAAAGGGCTGCACTGGGTAGCCGCTGGCAGTATACATCCCTCCCCAGACAATCATCTCGGTGCCAGTCCACACGGCAGTGTGGCGATAACGTGGAGTCGGTGCGCCGTTCGTTGTCACTGCCGCCCAAGTGTTCGAGGCCGGATTGTAGCGTGCCCCGTCGTTGAAGTAGTTGTAACTGCCGTCATAGAAGTAACCGCCCCAAATTATCATCTCGTTGCCAGTCCACACCGAGGAGAACTCTTCTCGACCAGCAGGGGCACCGTTCGTAGCCAAGGCCGACCAACTGTTTGCTACCAGGTCGTAAGAGCCACCATCGGTGAAACGGATTTTGGGAGGCGGATTATTCGGATTGTCGTTTCCACAATTCCCGCCCCAAACAATCATCTTCTTGCCAGTCCAAACTGCCGTATGACCTTGACGCGCAGCCAGCGCAGGATTTGTTGCCAGCTGGCGCCAAAGATTTGGTGCGTTGACGTATCCCCCAATTCTCGCGTAACCCGATGCGGTAAGATTGGTGTCGTTGTCGTTGCTGGAAAAAACCACTCCACCACTCGGCACGGCGCTTTGTCCGCTGGCTGCCAGATTCGCTGCTGCCGCTCCCGCCGCAAGCATGTTGGACGTGATTGTGCCGCTTGCGATGTTGCCTGCTGGAATTGTCCCGCTGATGCCCGCCGCGTTCACTCCGCCCGCGTAAATCGCATACGGCGAAGCGCTGATTGTCTGGCGCGGACTCAAGAGAGTGAAGTCGCCGCCGCAGTTGGTGGAGTGGTTTTTT
>CAYIOH010000412.1:0-4242 GCA_964364975.1 uncultured Bifidobacteriaceae bacterium | reverse complement strand
TGCATTTCCTTCACGAGCACGTTGAACGACTCGGGAATGCCGGCTTCGAGGCTGTTGTCGCCTTTGACGATGCTCTCGTAGATGCGGGTGCGGCCCTGCACGTCGTCGGACTTCACGGTCAGGAGTTCCTGCAACGTGTATGCCGCGCCGTAGGCTTCCATGGCCCACACTTCCATTTCGCCGAAGCGCTGGCCGCCGTATTGCGCCTTGCCGCCCAGCGGTTGCTGCGTGACGAGCGAATACGGCCCGACCGCGCGGGCGTGAATCTTGTCGGCGACCAGGTGGCCCAGCTTCATCATGTAGATGTAGCCGACCACGACTTCCTGATCGAACGTCTCGCCGGTGCGGCCATCAATCAGGATGGTCTTGCCGTTCTCGCCGACGAGTTGCGGTTGACCGGCTTTCTTCTGCACGTCGCCGGCTTCATCCAGATACTTGCGGATGTGCTTTTCCTTGATGCCGTCGAAAACCGGCGTGGCGAACTTCAATCCAAGAATTTTCGCCGCCCAGCCCAGATGCGTTTCCAACACCTGGCCCACGTTCATGCGCGAAGGCACGCCCAGCGGGTTCAATACGATGTCCACGGGTGTGCCGTCCGAGAGGAACGGCATGTCCGCTTCGGCCACGATCTTGGCCACGACGCCCTTGTTGCCGTGGCGTCCGGCCATCTTGTCGCCGACCGACAGTTTGCGCTTGGAGGCGACGTAAACCCGCACGGACTTGACGACGCCGCTGTCCACGCCTTCGCCGGATTCAGCGCGCTCGATTTCCTCGTCGTACTGCATCTGCAGGTCGTCGAAGCGCTTTTTGAAGGAGCCGATGATTTCGTTGATTTTGTTGCGAATCGGCGAGGGATCAATCTCGATGCGGTCGTAAAGCTCCGCGAGTTTGCGCAATAGTGTCTTGGTGATCTTGCGGTTGGCCGGGATGATGATTTCGCCGGTTTCGCTGTTGACCACGTCGAGGGGAATTTTTTCGCCGAGCAGGATGTTGCTGAGCGCCTCGGTGAGCTGGTCGCGCAATTCCTCGATCTTCTTCCGGTGTTCCTCTTCGATTTGCTTGAGGTGGCGTCTGCCCTCGGCCTGCGGGGCTTTGCCCTGCTCGCCGTCCTTCTTGGCCGACACCTTCACGTCCATCACGATGCCGTACGTGCCGGACGGAATTTTGAGCGAGGTATCCTTCACGTCGGCGGCTTTCTCACCAAAGATGGCGCGCAACAGGCGCTCTTCGGGCGCGAGTTCCGTCTCCGACTTGGGCGTGATCTTGCCCACCAGGATGTCGCCGGGTTTCACTTCCGCGCCGATGCGAATCACGCCGTCGGGGCCGAGGTTCTTGAGTGCCTCGTCGCCGAGATTCGGGATGTCGCGCGTGATTTCCTCCGGGCCGAGCTTTGTGTCGCGGGCGGCGACCTCGAATTCGTCAATGTGAATCGAGGTGAACACGTCGTCCTTCACGATGCGCTCGCTGATGAGGATGGCGTCCTCAAAGTTGTAACCGTTCCACGGCATGAAGGCCACGAGCACGTTACAGCCCAGGGCCAGTTCGCCATCGCGCGTGCACGGGCCATCGGCGATGACCTGGCCCTTCTTCACGTGCTCGCCTTTGTGGACGAGAATTTTCTGGTTGATGCACGTGGCCGCGTTTGACCGCATGAATTTGCGGACGGGATAAACGTAAATGCCGTTGACTGGGTCGTGCTTAATTTTCTTTTTGCCATCGGGCAGCTTCCCGTCTTCGGTGATGATGATCTGGTCGCCGGTGACGGAAGCGACCTTGCCCGCTTCCTCCGCGACCATGACGGCGCGGGAATCGCGGGCCACACGCTCTTCGAGGCCGGTCGCCACGAGCGGTGAATCGGTGATCAGCAGCGGCACGGCCTGGCGTTGCATGTTCGAACCCATCAACGCGCGGTTGGCGTCGTCGTGTTCGAGGAACGGAATCAAACTCGCGGCCACCGAGACCAGCTGCTTGGGCGACACGTCCATGTAATCCACGTGCGCCGGCTCCACGTCAATGAAGTCACCTTTGCCGCGGCACACGACGCGGTCGGTGGTGAAATGGCCCTTGTCGTCAATCGCCGAGTTGGCTTGGGCGATGACGTAGGTTTCCTCGCGGTCGGCGGTCAGGTAATCAATGTGATTGGTCACGCGGCCATCGTCGGCCTTGCGATACGGCGTTTCGAGAAAACCAAAGTCGTTGATGCGCGCAAAAGTGGCGAGCGACGCGATGAGTCCGATGTTTGGGCCTTCCGGCGTCTCGACCGGGCAGATGCGGCCATAGTGCGAGGGATGTACGTCGCGCACTTCGAAGCCCGCGCGGTCGCGGGACAAACCGCCCGGTCCGAGCGCGGAGAGCCGGCGCTTGTGCGTCAACTCGGCCAGCGGATTGATCTGGTCCATGAATTGCGACAACTGGCTGCGCCCGAAGAAATCGCGAATCACGGCGGACAGCGCCTTCGGGTTGATGAGCTTTTGCGGCGTCATGGCCTCAGCACCTTGATCAAAGAGCGTCATGCGCTCCTTGACTAGGCGTTCGGTGCGGGCGAGACCCACGCGACATTGGTTGGCGAGCAGTTCGCCCACCGTGCGGATGCGGCGGCTGCCCAGATGGTCAATGTCGTCGAGACTACCTTCGCCTTTCTTGAGGCGGAGCAAATACTTCGTTGCGGCGACCAGGTCTTCCTTGGTCAGGATGCGTGAGTCGTTCTTGTCCTTGACGCCCAGCTTCTGGTGGATCTTGTAGCGACCCACGCGGCCGAGGTCGTAACGCTTCGGATCGAAGAACAGCCGCTTGAGGAGCGCGCGCGCATTGGCCGCGGTCGGCGGATCACCAGGGCGGAGGCGGCGGTAAATATCCTTGAGCGCCTCCTCCTCGTTCTTGGCGGGATCCTTCTTCATGCACTTGATGGTGATCCCCTCGTCCACCGTCGTGTCCACGACCTTGATCTTATTCACGCCGAGTTCGGCGATTTGCTTCACCACGGCCTTGGCCCACGGCTCGAAGGCGCGCGCGACGACGAGTCCTTTTTCCTCGTCCACAGCGTCCTGAATCAAGACCTTGTTCGGCAGGTCTTCCAGCTTCTCAGCTTCTTTGACGGTCAGATCTTCGATTTCGTAGAAGAGCTTGAGGATTTCCTCGTCGGTGCCGCGCAACTTGTCGGCATCCTTGATCTTGCCCTTGCCCTTGGCTTCGCCTTCGCCTTCGACGTCCAAAAAGCTCAACGCGCGAAACAGCGTGGTCGTCAGAAATTTCCGGCGGCGTTTCTTCCGGTCGAGATAGACGTAGAGCAAGTCGTTCGTGTCAAACTGCGCCTCGTACCACGAGCCGCGGTCGGGGATGATGCGGAAGGAGAAAAGCTCCTTGCCGTTCGGATGAATTGTTTTCTCAAAGGCCAGACCCGGCGAGCGGTGCAACTGGCTGACGATGACGCGCTCGGCGCCGTTGATGACGAACGTGCCTTGCGGCGTCATGAGCGGCAGTTCGCCCATGAAAACCTTTTCCTCCTTGCTGCCCTTCTCGTCCTTGAGCAGGAAGGTGACGTAAAGCGGCGCGCCATAGGTCAAGCCCTCGCGCAGACATTCCAACCAGTCGAGCTTCGGCGCGCCGATTTCGTAGGAGTGGAAATCCAGCTTGCATTTCCCGTCGTAGCTTTCGATGGGAAAGACCTCGGTGAACACTGCTTGCAGCCCCAGGTTCTTGCGTTTGGATGGGGCCGCGTCCGCTTGGAGAAATTCCTTGTACGATTGGGTCTGTAATTCGATCAAATTCGGCGGATCAATGATTTCTTTGATCTTGCCGAAATTGATCCGTTCTTCTGTTGCTCGCGATGGCATAGTGACTTTTTTTGCGTGGCCGACCTCAGGGTCGAACCGTCGGTTTTCCACAAACGACACGAGGCAGGGACGCGGCGTTCAACCGCAAACCTGCCGACTTCCAAACCCCGAAAACGTCCGGGGTTCTGTTGTTTATCTGCTGTTTAATCTGAAACTCTACTGGGCGAAAACGGGGCGGCGCCAACCGGCACCGCCCCTAAGTTCCACCGGGTTACTTGACTTCGACCTTGCCGCCCGCATCTTCCAGCTTCTTCTTGGCGGCATCGGCGTCGGCCTTCGGAGCGCCTTCGAGCACGGGCTTGGGCGCGCCTTCGACCAGCGCCTTGGCTTCGGCCAGGCCCAGGCCGGCTTTGACTTCGCGCACAGCCTTAATGACGGCAATCTTCTTGTCCGCCGGGGCCGAGACGAG
>CAYIOH010000411.1:0-4243 GCA_964364975.1 uncultured Bifidobacteriaceae bacterium | reverse complement strand
ATTCGCGGAAAAACTCCGCAAAATCTTCAAGCTCCCGTTTATTGCGCGACAGGCGAGCCAATTTGGAAAAGATGAGGCCGGTGATATGGCCGCGCTTCACGTCGGCGAGCATCCGTTTGGCTTCGGCGTGCTCTTTGACGGTCTTGCCGGAGACGCCGGCTAAGTCATACGCCTCTTTGACCGTCCAGCCTTTGGCTTTGGCATATGCGCGGGCGCGTTCCAAGTGATGTTCGGGGCTTTCGCCTTTGGCCTGGTCTTCGGTGGAGACACGAATCCAGATGCCGACGTTCTTGGTTTCGGGGAGGGTTTTTGAGTTCATGGCACAATTGTTCTTTCTATACGACTTCATGCCAGAACGGGAAACAGATTGCAAGAATAAAGTTTGGCAATCTACCAAGTATTTGATACCTAGCATTCATGTGCGTAAAGCAAGTGGTGGAAGAACGGAAACTGGCAGCGTTGGCAAAACGGTTTCGACAGCAAACCGGCAAGACAAAAGCAAAGGCGTCGCTCGAATTTGGGGTCAATAGTTCCACGATGCACCTCGCAGAAGAAGACCCGCAGCAAAGTCTGACAAAGCTGCGATGCCGCATCATTGAAAAATACTCGCCTTACAAGGTCGTCGGCCCGGTCTATCTGCTAAAACGCAAATGAAGCTTCACCCTTTACGTTTCATTGTGTCGGCAATGATTTGGATGGCGGCAGTCTCCATCGCTTTACGTTCTTCCGGCGACAACTTCGGGCCATGCCGCCGGACTTTGTAACCACGGGTGGTCCGCTCGGTTTCAGTGACCGGGGTGGGTGGCGCGGCGCTCGCCGCCAATTTCTGCAACTCCGCGATGAACTCATCGGGGCTGTGATAGCTGACACGGGATCGCTCCGCCGTATCCAAGCCGGCGTTCACGGCCTCCGCGATGGCCTTCAACCGTTCCGGTTTGGGTGATACGACCGCAACCCGGGTAAATCCAGTCGCCAGACACTTCCTGACGTTGCCGAACTCATGGTCGGTGGTGGTCGTCACCGTGATTTCAACGGCAATGGCCAGGTCGCCTTTGCGCAAAACCAAATCGGCGGCCTGATTCGATTTTTCCGCAAGCTGGCTTTCCACTTCGGCAAAGAAACCAAGCGCGTGCGCCTCCGCCTGAACACGCTCCTGAATAGTTTTGTGCTGTGCCCCACCCCGGCCTAGATCGCGCGGGGGTTCTGGCGTCGACGGGACAATCACAACTGGTTCTTTTTCCGAAACCGTTACCTTCGGAACTTCGGCAGTCTTCGGCAGTTCTGCAACCGGTTTGACTGGCGGAGAAATCCTCAATTCAACCGCTGGTGCAGTCTCACGTGATTTCGCCAGCATCGCCTCCACCTCTGCCCTCGGTGTGCCATATTTTTTTCTCGAAGCCGTAATCACTTCCTGCCGGCGTGTGGTGGCCGTGTCTTTCTCCGGTTCAACCGGAAGCGGCACACTCAAATTGAAATCAAAGTCGCTGCGTTCAACGCGGCAAACTGCTTGCCCGGCTTCCAAGTTCCGCAAATCCTTCGCGTCGAAAAACGAAAAGCCTTCGGCCAATTTCTTGGCATCGTCATCGCCAACTCGAAACACGATCCGGGTGAACGGATGGGACATGACGGCGCTGGCCACTTCGGGGTTGCGCTGCAACTGATGCAATTCATGGTGCGCGAGCGTGAGGCCAATCCGATACTTGCGCGCGCCGGAGAGAATTTCCGCCATGCTCGGCGTGATGAAGTTTGCAAATTCGTCTATGTAGAGCCAAAAATCTCTGCGCGCGGTGATCTGCTGCGCCTGCCGGCTCATGGCAATCTGCTGAAATTTCGATACAAGCAGTGTGCCAAGCAGATATGAATTTTCCCGGCCTAAGAGACCTTCCGGTAATTTCGCCAGAAAGATTTTGCCGCTGTCCATGATATGCGCGAAGTCCAGCCGGTTCTCCGGCTGCGATACCATGTGGCGGATCGGCTTTTGGGCAAGGAAGGTGTCGAGCCTCGTCAAAATCGAACCAATTGACTTGTTACCGGAGAGGAGCGGAAAACTTTTCTGCCAGTAATAGACGACTTCCGAGTCTTTGACTGATCTCAGGAATTCATTGCGAAATGGCGGTTCAATGAGGAACCGGCGCAAATCGGCAATAGTGCCGCGTCGGTCGCTTTCCAAAAACGCGAGAATCGCGTTTTGCAATACGCTGTTCATCTGGTCGCCCCATGAAGTCGAGAGGCGTTGGAAGACGGCAACGAGGTCAGATGCGAGAAGGTTTTTCTCCAATTCCGAATGGGCGGACAGAATGTTGAATCCGACGGAATACTGTTCGTCGGACGGGTCAACCAATACAACATCGTCAATCCGCTCCTGGGGAATGATGCCGCAAATCCGGTCAATCAAATCGCCGTGCGGGTCAAGCACAGCAACGCCCTCGCCGTCCTGAATGTCCTGCGAAATCAAATTGAAAAGCAGTGTGCTCTTGCCAGTGCCGCTCGAACCAATCATGTGCGTGTGCCGCACGCGCTGTTCGGGTGACAACCTCACTTCAACCGTTTCACCCGCATGCTCATTGTTGCCTAGCAATAGCCCCTGGCTTTTCCGCACAATGGCCGGGGCGGTTTTGGTTTTACCAACCTGTCGCTCAAATACCGGCGAGCGGACTGCGCTCGAAGGCAAATGAACGAAGCCAATCAACTCGTCGCTGTTAAGTAGCATCCCGGAACGTCGGGACTGGCGGCGAAGCACGTCTTCGATGTGCTCAGAGAACGGATAGTCGTCGTTTTTGAGCGGGATGAGTTCGTTTCCGTTTGGATGGACGAAGACCCGCAACGAACCGGCAAGGCCGTGTGCCAATTCGAGCAGTCGTTCAAATCCTCCGGCGCGAACCACGATCCGCACGACAGCGGAATAAAGGGGGCGTGCCACCTTGTTCTCCGCTGCGCTCGCCAGTTGGGGTTGGTTAACGAAAAACGGCTTGCCGTCATCGTCTGTGACTGAGTTGACGATGCTTTCCGCCCATTTCTCCTGCACCGGCTGAAAGAGAACCTGGAAAAGTCCAAAGTCACCGGGTTGCAATTCCGACAATGCGCCGACAATACCGATGAACGGGTCGAGGTTGCCGCTTCCGAGCGGGAGCATGAATTCACGCGCCAAACCAAACTCAACCGCAAGCATTTCGTCGCCCTCGCACGATTCCCACGCCTGTTCCAATGCACCTTCACCTGGCTGAAACACGACTTCGGGGAAATACGCCTGCAACTGGCGGCGCAGAAGCGAGGCATCATGCTCACAGGCTGCAAACTGCACGTTCACGCGTCCGGCGGTGCCTACGATTTCAAACGCAACCGGCGCTGAGCAGAGGGCCAAATTGCGGAAAAATTGCTCAAAAGCTTCTTTGCCAATGTCGAGATTGGCAGACAAGGAAGCCTGAAGTTCGACCAGGACGTTGCGAACGAGCGGTTGTGGTTCTGGTTCTTCTTCGGGTTCGGGAGCAACCGGTTCCGGTTGGGGTGCAAGTTTGCGGCTGAATCTTTGGACAACCGAACTTAAAAACGTTGGCCGGCGTCCGTCGTCTATTGCGGGCGTCTCGGCCAAGTAGTGGCCGTGAAAAGGTGTGAACGGCGGTTCGGGATACACCGGGGAGTCAAACACCCGCCAGCCGCGTCCGCGAATTTCCCATTGCCGGAACTGCTCGGTCAGTTGCTGGTGAACCGAGGGCATGGGAAATTATTTGGATGTTTCGGGGGGCGGCACACGCTTGTAAAGCTCACCAAGAATTGGCCCTTGCTCATACTGCGTGATTAGTTTTACACCCTTGGCGGCGACAGATTTTTCCGCCAAGCGTTTGACCACGCTGGATACTATTTCCAGATACATGAGCCGCGTGTCTTGGCGATAATATGATTCCTTCCGAAACCACGCTTCGTAAATTGGGCCGATGACGGGAGTATTGAGCAAGGTATTATCGAAATCTCTGAATCCCATCGCGACGGCGTTGCGCATGGTGTAAATCGCGACGATGAGAAAGGAAATCCAGAGAAACGGACAAAGGAATAATCCGCTCACTCCAAAAACCTTGGTCAAGAGATTGAGCGACAGAACGAAGCAGAATGAAAGAGCCACGATCAGCACCAAGAGTTGCCAGAGCTTTACGACAAGGGGGATTTCGGCCATACGGCACGAAAAGAAAAAACTGGTGCCAAATGGCGCGGCGCAAACGTCGAAGACCAGCCGTTCGCGGAGCATCCG
>CAYIOH010000410.1:0-4248 GCA_964364975.1 uncultured Bifidobacteriaceae bacterium | reverse complement strand
CTATCCATGAGGAACCGAACACCGACATTCTGGGGGTACTGTCAAGATGCACACCCCTAACAGTCCGTCCTCCATCTCGTAAGTCCGGTCGAAGTCGTCGAGTGAAGCGTGGTCGTGCGCCATCTTGTGGAATAATTCCATCAATGGACTTGGTGCTTTTCTCTCCACTTTTGACGCAACGCTTCGTGCAGCCGTTCCCGGAACTTGAGGGGCAACTCATAAGGCTGCCCGGCTTTGTAGAGGGTGATGGTCATACGGATGTTGTCCACGACCACCCGGCAGGGGTTGCACCCGGCCATGTGCTGCTCGAATTCCTCGCAGATGGCCGGATCAACCGTGCCATCCACGTATTCGTTCAACAGCGCCAGCAATTCTTCGCACTTCATATCGCGTTGTTAGGATTGAGCCGGGAGCCGGGAAAAAGTTACAGGTCAAAAAGGATGAATCATCAAGTTGGTGGCGGAGGCGGACGCAATCGCGGCAGGAAGCGCGGCACGCATATTTCGTAATCGGCGTAGCCGGGGAACTTTTCCCGCAGCCAGCGCTCCTCCCGGCGCGCCTTGCAGTGGAAGAATGGAATCAACGCCAGCGCCGGAAAGAACGCCGGCCAGCTTTGCCAGATCAGCGCCCAACCCAGCGAGAGCAACATGACGCTGGTATAGAGCGGATGCCGGACGCGTGCGTAAATTCCATGCCGGATTAACTCCGAGTTCACACGCGGTTGAGGAAAAGCCGTGCGGTTTCGTCCCAAGACCACAGCCCCGGCAATCCCAAAGACGCCACCCAATACAAACAACACGACTCCCAAAGCGACCGAAGGTGTTCCCCAGCCACTCCCTCGCAAAACAACGCCGAGCACAACGACGGCAATCATGAGGACGAATTGAATGAGCACCCACAACCCACCGCGTTCGACGAAACGTCCGGATTTCATTGTGTCACTCATGATGGTGATACCCAGCCGTTCCAGCGAGTCGCACTATGCATCGAAGATGTTCGTTGGTTCGCCCATCATTCGTTGCTCGCCAGCATGAGCGAGCGCAACAGTCCCAGCACATGGTCGAGTTCTTCGGTCGTTGTCCAGCGTCCGAGGCTGAACCGCACCGCACCGAGGCCGATGGCTTCGGACACGCCCATTGCCTTCAACACGGGCGAAAGTTCATGGCGTCCGCTGTGGCAGGCTGAACCGGTGGACGCCGCCACGCCGTCCAATGCTTCCAGCACTTCACTGCCGATGCGCCCGGCAAAGCTGACGTTGAGCGTGTTCGGCAGGCGTTCCGTGGGATGTCCATTCAGATGCAGCGCGTCGTGGAATAGTTTTTTCATTCCGGCGTGAAAGTAATCTCGCAGTTGCGTGAGCCGCGCGCGGCGGGATTCCAGGTCCGTTGCGGCGAGTTCGCAGGCCGCCCCCAGCGCGACATCAAGCAGCACGTTTTCCGTGCCCGCCCGCCGGCCCGCCTCGTGTCCCGCGCCATGCATCAACGGTTCGAGCTGCACGCCCTGCCTGAGGTAAAGAGCCCCCACACCTTTTGGCGCATAAAGCTTGTGACCGGCCACAGAGAGCAAGTCCACTCCGAGTTCCGCGACCTTCGTGGGGATTTTGCCCACGGACTGCGCGGCGTCGGTGTGGAGAAGAACGCCGCGTTCGCGGGTGACGCGCGCGATTTCGGCGATGGATTGGATCGTGCCCACCTCGTTGTTCGCGTGCATCACGCTGACGAGGATGGTGCGGGGCGTAATCGCTTTCCGAACGTCCTCGGGGTTCACCATGCCTGCACCGTCCACAGGCAGGGAAGTCACTTCAGCGCCGAGTCGCTCCAGGAAGCGGCACGGTTGAAGTGTCGCCGGGTGTTCGACCTGAGTCGTGATGATGTGTTTGCCGCGCTCGCGCAGAGCAAAGAACACGCCCTTGATGGCGTGGTTGTTCGCCTCCGTGCCCCCGCTGGTGAAAACGACTTCCTGCGGCGCACAACCGAGCAGCGCGGCGACTTGGCTGCGAGCTTTCTCAACCGCGTGTTTCGCGGGTGCGCCCGCCCAATGCTGGCTGGACGGGTTGCCGTAGTGTTCGCTCAGAAAGGGCCGCATTGCGTCGGCCACTTCCGGCGCAATCGGCGTGCTCGCGTTGTAGTCCAGATAGATGTGTTTCATAACGAGTCAGAAGCTGCAGCGCACGGCCAGGTAAACATTATCATTACGGTCGAGTTGACCGAAAAACGTTTCAACCGGGCCGCCAAAAATGTTCCCGCCCAGCGCGGCCCAAAGACGGTCGGTAAACTGGTAGCTGACTTCGGGATTGAAGAAAAAATCGCCGGCGATGGGGCTGTAGAAGGTGAAGAGCGAAAGCTTGAGCGTTTGGTAGCGCAGCAGCTTGGTCAGACGCAGGCCGATGAGGTCGCGCAACTCCGGGCGCGCCGGGAATCCAGCCGGCACGTTGCGGCGGTAGGCGGCGTAGTCCTGCATCCATTCGCCATAGTATTCGAGGCTGCCGGTGAAGTCCTGCGCCAGTTGCCGCTGGTAAGTCACCAGGAAACGAAACTGTGAGTTTTCGATGGCCGGGTTTGTGCCGGGGCGGTCGTCGAGCGAGTCGTAATAGCCGATTTCCGCGCCCCACACGCCGCCCAAGCCACTGCGTCGGGCGCTCGCGCCGAACACGGCCAGTTCGGGAAAGGTTTCGATGGCGCGCGTCGGCGCAACGAGGCTCTCGGGTTGGAGTGCGTAGCTCCGCCAAAAGCCGTGGTAGGCATAGACGGACAACTCAGTTTCGGCGAGGGTTCGGTAAAGTCGTAGCGCGGTCTCGGTGTTCCTCAACTGCGCGGACGGCTCGTCGGTCTCGCGCGGCAGCGTGGGGAATGGGTCGAACTGAAAGAAGCGGCTGCGTTGCGGCAGGTGGTCCGGTGTGAGCAGCCCGGCGGGCATGACGACCAACTCCGCGGAGAGGGTTTCAGATTGGAAGTTCACGGCGGCAGCGTCCACGCCGAGTTTGAGGTATTCGAGCGGGCGGCCGGAGAAAAACGCCGCGTAGTCCTTGGGGAAGACGTCGTTGATGAACGCCAGGTCGCCGACGCCCCACGTCACAATCTGCCGTCCCAGCCGCACGCCCCACTTGCCGCTGGCGAAGTCGAGATAACCTTCGCGCAGGTCCGCGCCAAATTCGCCGTCCACGGCGTCGTAAAAAAACTCCGGCTTGGCCAGCAGGTTGACCGCCCCCTTGGGCGAGCGGGCTTCGAGTTTCAATTGCACACGCTGGTCGGCAAGCAGGAAGCCGTGTTCCCCCAGCCCGTCGCTCTCCGGCGACGCCGTCCCATCAGGCCGCGCGGAGTAGTTGATCAGGCCAAAGCCGTGGATGTTCCCGCGCCAATCGCCGAGGAGTTTGATGTCCTCGCCGCTGGCGCAGCACACGGAGACCGCAACGAGTGCGGTCAATCCGGCTAGTCTCCTGAAATCCATTGGGCGGGCGGGCGGCGCAGCGAGCGTTCCGTGAACACGTCTTCCGCCAGTCCGACGTTGTATTTGACCTGCCGGAAAACAACCTCCGTGCGATGGCCGCTCTTGACGTTCTTCGTCGTGCGCTTGGTGATGGTGGGCAGACCGTCCACGTCGCGCAGTTCGTCGGTGGTGAAGACTTTGAACAGTTCCTTTTGCGCGTCGTAGTATTCCTCTTTGAGCGGCAGGAAACTCGTGCGCTCAATCCAGGCGAGCTTGCGCGTGAAGCTGGCCCGGCTCTTCGGCACGCTCTCGATGACGTAACAGGGCTTGCCGTCCAGTGTTTCTTCGCGCAGCAGTTTGCGGGTGTCCAAGGTCAGAAGGCGGCCGGAAATGTCTTCGTAACTGAAGTCCGAACCGACGAAGCTGGATTCTGCGTCGCGGGCGGCGATGCGCTGGACGAGGTTGAGCGCCGGAATGAACAGCCAGCGGTCGGCATCGCGTCCTGGTTCTTTGTTGACGAGAAAGGCCGTGCCGCGCACGTCGGCGGGGCTGTGGAAATAGAGGAAGTATTTCTGGCGACCCGCGTCACCGTTGCGGCGGAGCATGGTCATGTCACGGACGCGCTGTTCGCCGCTCGCTGTCACCAGTGTCATCACCACGCGCGCCGTCATGTCCTTGCCCGCGTAATAAAAGGCTTGTTGCGACTTCTCGGCGATTTCGTCGGCGGAGGGCGTTTGGCCGCACAACGACAGCGCGCCGAGTAGCGGCAATAGAGAGGTAATCATCTTTCTCATACGCAGTTCCTTTCTGGGCTTGGTCACG
>CAYIOH010000409.1:0-4269 GCA_964364975.1 uncultured Bifidobacteriaceae bacterium | reverse complement strand
AGCACTTCGAGCAAAGCCGACGCCGGGTCGCCGCGAAAATCCGAACCGACCTTGTCGAGTTCATCGAGCATGATGACCGGGTTGCGGCTTTCGACGCGGCGCAGGGTCTGAATAATGCGACCGGGCATCGCGCCGACGTAGGTGCGGCGGTGGCCGCGGATTTCAGCCTCGTCCCGCATGCCGCCGAGGGAGATGCGCGCGAACTTGCGCCCCAAGGCATCGGCCACGCTGCGGCCGAGGGAAGTCTTGCCCACGCCGGGCGGGCCGACGAGGCAGAGGATCGGGCCTTTGATGGTCTTCTTACGTTTGATGACGGCAAGGAACTCCAGCAACCGGTCTTTGACTTTCATCAGCCCGAAGTGCTGTTCGTTCAAAATCTTCGCCGCGGCGTTCAAATCCAGTTTGTCCTCGGTTTCCTTTCCCCACGGCAACGCCAGAATCCAGTCGAGGTAATTGCGCGACACGGTGTATTCGGCGGCGACGGTCGGCATTTGCTGCAACCGCTCCAGTTCCGCCGTGGCCACTTTTTTAGCTTCGGCGGGCATGGGCGTCTGCTCGATTTTTTCGCGCAGCATTTTGATTTCGCCGGCGTTCGGCTCGGATTCGCCCAACTCGCGCTGGATGGCGCGCAATTGCTCGCGCAGAAAGAAATCGCGCTGGGTCTTGGAGATGGCCGTGGCGACGTCGGTCTGAATCTTCGAACTGAGGTTGAGCACCTCATGTTCGCGATTGAGCATCGGCAGCAACTTCGTCAGGCGTTCCTTGACCGAGGCGGTTTCGAGAAGTTTCTGACGTTCATCGAGGCTCAAGTTCAGGTTCGCGGCGATGAGGTCGGCGAAGTGGCCGGGGTCTTCGGTATTGAGCGCGGCGATTTTGACGTACTCGGAGAGCGCCGGCGATAGTTTGACGATTTCCTGGAACTGGCTTTGCGCGTTGCGCATCATCGCCGTGACTTCAATCGTCTCTTCCTTGAGATCGCGCAGCAATTCGAACTTCGCGCACAGATACGGCGTGAAAGTGGTGTATTCGGTCGTGCGGATGCGCCACAGTCCTTCAACCAACACGCGCGCGGTGTTGTCGGGAAACTTCACCATCTTTGCCAGGCGCACGATGCAGCCAACTCCGTATAAATCTTCGGTCGCGGGATCAGCGACTTCCGGCTTGCGCTGGAGCACCACCCCCATGAGCCGGTCGCCGGCCACCACGTCGTCAATGAGCTTGACGCTCGGCCCGGTCTCCACCAGCAGTGGCGCGACGGCGCCGGGGAAAATGACCACGTCCGAGAGTCCGAGGATGGGCACGGCTTCCGGCAGCGACCGCGAAGAAATGCGCGGCGGCGCTTCCGGACTTCCGGTTGCCGCGAGGATGCTGATAAATTCTGTGTCCGGTGAGGTCATCGTCGTGTCACTGTGCAACAAGTGCCAGTCTGCAACAAGTTAGATGCCGTCGCCCCAAAAAAGTTCAGAAGAGGCTAAATCCCACTGGCGACGGTCACCTTGGTAGTTTTCGAATGCGCCTTGGCCAGCGGCACATCAATCCGCAGGAAGCCGTTCAAATAAGCCGCTTTGGCCAGGCTGAGGTCGTAACCGGGTGGCAGTTCGAGCACGCTCTCAAACGGCCCGTAATTGATTTCCATCACGAGGAAACTGCACTTGGGCGCGCGGCAGCCGTCAGGCCGGGTGCCGGTGATGCGCAGACGATTCCCCTCGATCGTGATTTCCAGGTTCTCGCTCCTCATGCCGGCCAGTTCAATTTTGACCACTAGGCCGCACTCTGTGGAATAAACGTCCGTATTTGGCACCCAATGTCCATTGGCCGAACCTTCCCGTCCTCCCACCGTCGAAGCGCGGTTTACAAAAAGAACTGACGAACTGATTTTGGTAACAGCCATGTCGGGAGCAAAGTATCTCACTAGGTGCGCCTACGCAAGCGCCCCATCTACTTCATTTTCATCAAGATTGCCGGGCGCTCGCCTTTGCGCGCGTGAAACACAATTGAACTTTGGGGTGGCGACGAATGGGTGGCGGAACAACCGCAGTGCGTGTCGCGCTCAAAACTAAATTTGCGCCGGCGAATCCGGCTCCACACCAGCGCCGACGCGGCCACAGCCACAATCACCAGCGAAACAAATTGTTGCCAATCCATGGCCGCAACATAATCCCAATCCCGCGCCGCGCAATGGAGAACTTTCGCGTCAATTGTTGCGGCAGCGTTGGCAAGAATAGTCCGGCGTTTCCGTTGAACTTCGAGCTTTTGACTTTGAACTTGGGATTCGCCGCCGTACGCTGCGTCCATGACCGCTGCCTTTCGTTACCCACACCGTGTCACCTACGCCGAGAGCACGCTGGGCAACCACATTTACTACGCGCGCTATCTCGACCTGCTCGAAGCCGCACGCGGCGCATTCTTTCGCGAACTGGGCGGGAGTTTCCTCCACTGGCAGGAGCGTGATATGATTTTTCCAGTCATCGAATGTCATCTGCGCTACAAAGCTCCGGCCCGCTACGACGACGTGTTGACGATTGAAGTCTGGCCCGCGGCAATCGGGCGTGTGCGGTTGAATCTCGCCTACCGCATTGTGAATCAGGCGAAAGCTCTGATTCTGGAAGCGGAAACCTTCCACGCCTGCGCCGGACTGAACGAGAAGCCGAAGCGTTTGCCGGAAGAACTTGCCGACCGATTGCGGCCTTACCTTCCGGCTGCCGATGGCAACTCCTGAGAATTCCGCGAGCCTGTGCTGCCTTCGCGCAAATTCATTCCTCTGGAGACAGTTGTTGCGCGGCTTTGCCCGCAGTGCGCGCTCTGTTGCAACGGCGTCCTTTTCAAGGACGTTGAACTCCAACCGGGCGATGATGCGAACAGGCTTGAGTCGCTGGGCTTGCCGCTTTCAAAAACCCGTAACCGGCAATCGGCAATCCGCAAAGAAAAATTCCCGCAGCCTTGCGGCGTGCTCGATGGCTGCCGGTGTCGCATCCATGCCGACCGGCCCGCGCGTTGCCGGCAATTCGAGTGCGCTCTGCTCAAGTCAGTGGCAGCCGGCAAAACCGAAGTGGACACCGCGCTCCGCGCCATCCTCGTCGCGCGACAGCGCGCCGATCAAGTCCATGCGCTACTGCGTGAAGTTGGCGACGTGGATCCAAAGCTCGCCCTGAGCTTGCGCTTCAAACGGACGAAGCGACGCTTTGAAGCCTCGCCCCCCGACGACGCGCGCGCCGAGGCGTTCAGCCGGCTCACGCTCGCCGTGCATGACCTGAATCTGTGGTTGTGCGGAAAGTTTTATCCCTGAATCAAAGGGCGCGGATTCTCTCGAGCCGCTGGCAGAGGTCTTTGAGACCTTTAGGGGAATCGCCGCCGGATTGCTCGGTGATGAGGTAGCCCTCGTAACCGACCTCGCGGAGCGATTTCATGATGTCTTTCCAATCGTTGGCGCCCTCCAGCAGCCGCACCTTGAAACCTTCCCAGTAGTTGCCGAATCGCATGGCGCGGTCGCGGCTGTATTCCTTGATGTGGACGCGGTTGATGCGCCGACCGAGCTTTTTGATCCAGTCAATCGGATCGCCGTAGCGGATGATGTTGCCACAGTCGAAATGCCACCCGACCCACGGGCTGTTGATTTCTTCGAGGTAGCGAAGTGCCTCGTCTTCCTTGGTGATGAAATCGTTCCAGACGTTTTCAACGGAAATCTTCACGCCCAGTTCTTCAGCCAGCGGAATGGCCTTGCGGATTTCCGCGATGGAGCGCGTCCAACATTCCTCGTAGGTAATGCCCTTCCCTGCTTTGCCCGGGACGAGCAGGATCGAACCGGCGCCGTAGCCTTTGGCGTCGCGCAGGCATTGCTTCAGCCCCGCCAAGCCCGCCGCGCGCGCTTTCGGGTCGGGATCGGAAAGCGGCATTTCCCAATGAAGCTTGCAGCACACGCTGGCGATTTCCAATCCGGCCTCATCGCGCGCGCGCAGGACTTCGTCCTGGTCCATGTGGCTGACCATCTCCGCGCCATCGAATCCGGCGGCCTTGATGGCTTTCATTTTTTCGAGCACCGTGCCTTTCACGCCAACCGTCCCCCACATGATGGCTTTCTTCATCAGCCGCTGGTCGGAAGCGCCGGGCGGGTTTTCGTCCGCGGCGAAAGCGGCCGGTCCGAGGGCGGCGAGGGCGAGGGGGGCGCTGCTGCTTTTCAGAAAATCACGGCGAGTGTGGGTTGTATTCATAGTTCAAATGACCCGGTAGGGCGCGTCACTCCGTGCGCGCCGCAGACGGGAATCGGTTCCG
>CAYIOH010000408.1:0-4273 GCA_964364975.1 uncultured Bifidobacteriaceae bacterium | reverse complement strand
CTCAAGTGCGATGAAAAACCTTTTGGGACAGTTTCGGAGTGACGCGCCCTACCGACGCCAATGCGGACATCAATTTGCCCCTTTGAGGAACTGTCGCGCGCCGGAAATTCATTGCACCGTGCCGCGGCGAAGTTGCAAACTCATCCGACCGTTGCGCCCGACAAAAACCATGAATCGTGAGAATTGCCTGGACGTGTTGATTATCGGCGGCGGCATGATCACCCAGGATCTGATCCTGCCGTCGGTCTATCAACTGCAACGCCTTGGTCGCGTCCGCAAGGTGGCGGTCTGCGCGCTCAACAGCGCACCGCTCCGGGCGCTCAAAGACAGTGTGGAATTGAAGCAGGCGTTTCCCGGACAGGATTTCGAGCCGCTTCCAGCCCTGACCAAACCACCGGCCAAAATATTCCCGCATCTGTACAAGGAAGCCTTGGCTCGTTTGGCGCCGCGGCAGGCGGTCATCGTCGCCGTGCCCGATCAGTTTCATTTCGAAATCGTACGAGCTGCGCTCGATCACAACCAGCACGTGTTGTGCGTCAAGCCGTTGGTGCTGAAATACGACCACGCCCACGAAATCGAGCAGGTTGCCCGTGAAAAAGGACTCTTCGTCGGCGTCGAATACCACAAGCGGTTCGACCGGCGCGCTCTCATGGCCCGGCGGCAGTATGCGCTCGGCCACTTCGGCGAATTCGCGATGGGCGAGGCTCGGATGATCGAGCCATATTATTATCGGCACTCAAATTTTCAGAACTGGTTCACGTGCGACCAGACGGACCCGTTCGTTTATGTCGGCTGCCATTACGTGGACCTGGTTTACTTCATCACGGGACTGAAACCCGTCGAGCTTTCCGTTTCCGGTTTCAAAGGACGTTTCCCGAATGGCAAGGAAGGCTACCTTTGGGCGAATGGCCGTGTGCGCTTCGAAAACGGCGCGTTGTTGACCGTGACCGACGGCTTGGGATACCCCGATGCCGCTGCGGGCGGCAACGATCAGGGGTTGCTCATGTATTGCGAAGGCAAGAATGCCTGCGGCATGATCGAACACATAGACGACGACCGTGGCGTGCGTCACAGCTACCTCGAAAACATCGGATGCGCTGGCTCGAAGTACAACTACGTCAGCCCCGACTTCTACCTGCTCGTGCCGTGGGAAGGGCCGGGGTTGAAACCGGTGGGTTACGGTTACGACTCCATCGCGGCCAACCTCGAATCCATGTGCCGGATCGAAACCGAAACCGCCGGTTTGCCGGAAAAACGCGCCCTCGTTCAACGGCGCAAGCTGATCGCCGAGATTGACCGGCAGGGCTTCATCGCCACGCCCGCCAACAGTTACATCAACGAACTGGTGGTGGAAGCGGCGCGCATTTCCATTGTCAACGACGGCGCGTGGGTGGACATCTGCTACGGCTCTCATCCGCACGTAAAGGCGCGCTCGTGTCATTCGTAACTTCAACAACAACTTGCGCGTCTGACTCTCGATTATGAAGATACTCCTCACCACCCTGAGCCTCATTGGCGCCGTTACGCTTAACCTGCTGGCGGCGGACAAATTCGCCAAACCCAACATCGTCTTCATCCTCGCCGACGATTACGGCTTGGAGAGTGTGAGTTGCTACGGCTCGGCTCGGTTCAAAGGCAAAACGCCGAACATGGACGCGCTGGCCAAGTCCGGCCTCCGGTTCGAGAACGGATATTGCACGCCGCTGTGCGGCCCGACGCGCTGCCTGCTCATGACCGGGCGCTACGGCTTCCGCACCGGCGGCACGAACAATCAGAGCGCCGGCCAGCCGAAATCCAAAGACGAACCCTCGCTGGCGCGCACGCTCCAGCAGGCGGGCTACGTCACCGGCATGGCCGGCAAATGGCGGCAGATGGGCGAGTCGCCGGGCGATTGGGGCTTCGACGAATTCATCACGGACAACACCGCCGGCGGCTGGTATTGGCAGAAGAGCTACAACCAGAACGGAACGGTTGTGCAGACGACCAACGAGGTGTATTGCCCGGACGTGTGCATGGATTTCGCCAGGGATTTTCTCAAACGCCATCGCGGCAAGCCGTTCTACTTCTACTTCCCATCGCACCTCGTGCATGGTCCGATTCTGCGCACGCCGGACAGCAAGCCGGGCGGCGACCTTTACGCCGAAAACGTTGCCTACCTCGACAAGCAGGTCGGCCAGATTGTGGCCGAACTCGACAAGCTGGGTCTTCGCGAGCGCACACTGATCATCTTCTCCGCCGACAACGGCACGGCGAAACAATCCGGCACCATCGGCGGACGACAGATCAGCGGTCACAAGGGCACGATGCTCGAAGGCGGGGCGCACGTGCCGTTCATCGCGAATTGGAAAGGCGTGGCGCCCGCAGGCAAGGTGTCGAAAGACCTCGTGAACTTCAGCGACTTGTTTCCCACCTTCGCGGAACTGGCCGGGGTGAAACTGCCGAAAGGCGTGAAGTTCGATGGCTACAGTTTCGCCCCGCAGTTGAAGGGTAAAAAAGGCAACCCACGCGAATGGCTGTTTGTCCAGCTTGGCGCGAAGTGGTATGTGCGCAACGCCGGCTGGAAGCTGAACGAGAGCGGGGAGTTGTTCGATATGAGCGACGCGCCGTTCGTTGAGAAACTGGTTGCTACCGAAGGCCAAAGCGACGGCGCCAAGGCGGCGCGCCAGAAGTTGCAGGCCGTGCTCGACGAATTGAACCCTGCCGCCGGCGACACTGCGCCTACGGAGGATGGATTCGGGAAGAAAGCTAAGAGGAAAGCCAGGAGAGCAGCGAAGCATTGAAAATGAAATCCGTTGCAATCATCGGTGCTGGCGTCACGGGTTTGACAGCGGCGTTCTACCTGAAACGCCGGGGCGTCCCGGTCACCGTCTATGAAGTCGGCGACCGCGTTGGCGGCGTCATCCAGTCGCTACGGAAGGACGGTTACCTCGCCGAGTTCGGGCCGAACACGATTTTGGAAACGTCGCCCAAGATTGCCCAGCTCATCCGCGACGCGGGGTTGCAAGCACGCCGGCTTGATCCCGATCCGAAAGCCGAGGCGCGATACGTTGTGCGTTACAAGCGACCCATAGCGATGCCCGGTTCGCCGTTGGGATTTTTCACGACGGAACTTTTCACGCTCAAAGCCAAGCTGGCCGTGTTGCGCGAGCCATTCGTCAAACCGCGGCGCGATGGCGTCGAGGAAAGCATTGCGGAGTTCGTGATTCGCCGGTTGGGCCAGGAGTTTCTCGATCACGCGATTGACGCGCTGGTGGCGGGAATTTACGCCGGCGACCCGTACAAATTGTCCGTGCCGCACGCGTTCCCGAAGTTGAAGGCGCTGGAGGACAAGTATGGTTCGATGATCAAAGGCCAAATCTTCGGCGCGCGCGAACGCAAGAAGAGTGGCGAGGTGGCGAAGGACCGCGCTCCGAAGTTTTCGTTTGATGAGGGTTTGCAGGTTTTGCCGGAAACTCTGGCCGCGCAGCTTGGCGACGCGATGAAGTTGAATTCCTCCGTTACCAAGCTGGCACAAACGCCTGGCGGTTGGGGCGTCACGACTTCGCGCGGAGAAGTTGAACATGGCGCAGTGATCTTCTGCGGTACTGCGCCGAGGTTGGCAGAACTACGGATTGAGACATCAGGTAGGGTGGGCAGTCCTCTGCCCGCCGCCGGCGCGCACGGAGTGACGCGCCCTCCCAGCACGCTGGATCTCTCGCCGTTCTCCGAAATTCGTTATCCGCCAGTCGCGAGCGTGGTGCTGGGTTTCCGTCGCGAAGACGTGGCGCATCCGTGCGAGGGTTTTGGGATGTTGATTCCGAAAATCGAGGGCTTCAAAATCCTTGGCACGATTTTCTCGTCGTCGCTGTTCCCCGACCGCGCGCCGGCGGGCCATCATACGCTCACGAGTTACGTCGGGGGTGAGCGGTATCCGGAACTGGCGTCGTTGCCGGCGGAAAAACTTTACGAGGTGGTGTGCGAAGATTTGCGCGTGTTGCTGGGCTTGCGCGGCAAGCCGACTTTCCAACATTGCGTGGTTTATCCCAAGGCGATCCCGCAATACAACGTCGGCTATGGTTACTACCGCGATTTGATGACGGAAGTTGAGACAAAAGCACCGGGCCTATTCCTCGCCGGCCATTACCGCGACGGCGTTTCGTTGAGCGATTCGATTGTTTCCGGCTGCAACGTGGCGGAGCGCGTTGCGAAAACTTTGAAAAACCACCAATGAACACGAATAGACACGAATTCATTTCAGCAGGTAGGGCGCGTCACTCCGTGCGCGCCGGCAGTT
>CAYIOH010000407.1:0-4275 GCA_964364975.1 uncultured Bifidobacteriaceae bacterium | reverse complement strand
CTCGGCATCCTCGGCGTCATTCTGCTGAACATTTGTCTGAACGGCCTGCCGGGATTGTCTTGGCGGTTCATCTCGACCATCCCGAAAAAGGATTTCTTCGACATCGAAACCACGGGGGTTTTGCCGATGATTGTCGGCACGACCTTCCGCGTCCTGGTCATGACGATCTTTGTGATTCCCATTGGCGTCATCACGGCCATTTACCTGACGGAATACGCCCCCAACACCTCGCCCGTCACGCGCATCATCCGCGCCGCCGTCAACAATCTCGCGGGCGTGCCTTCGATCGTGTTCGGGTTGTTCGGCCTCGGCTTTTTCATCAACTTCATCGGCAAGAACCTCGACGCTCTGCTGCGCAACCCCGAGCCGGTGTGGGGCCAACCCGCTTTGATCTGGGCGTCGCTCACGCTGGCGGTCATGACGCTGCCCGTCGTGATCGTGGGCACGGAGGAATCGCTCAAAGCCATTCCACAGGGCTTGCGCGAAGCCAGCCTCGCCCTCGGCGCGACCAAACTCGAAACCATCCGCAAAGTCGTTTTGCCGCAAGCGTTGCCGGGCATCATGACGGGTGGCATCCTCGCCGTGAGCCGCGCGGCGGGCGAGGTCGCGCCGATTCTTTTCACCGGCGCCGCCTACTACATGGCGTCGCTGCCGCATAAAATCACCGACCAATTCATGGACCTCGGCTACCATGTCTTCGTGCTCTCGACGCAATCGCCGAACATCGAGCAGACCCGGCCGATTCTTTACGCCACCGTGCTGGTGCTACTCGCGCTCACGTTCGCGTTGAATTTTGTGGCAATTCTCATCCGCGCCCGCGTGCGGAAAAGACTGCGGGCGCTGGGCTGAACCGAAAATCCGAAATCCGAATGACGAAATCCGAAAGAAATCCCAAACCCGAAAACCGAATTGCCGCGGGAGGCAGCTGCTTGGACGCAGACCGCGGCGAAATCGCAACCACACTTTTTAGACTGCGGCGGGAAGCGAAGCGCCACGCCGCTTTCGAAACCAGATTGGTGTCCGAAAAGCGGTGTCGCCGCTGGCACTCTGGCAACGCAGTCCAAAATGATCGCGACCAACAACGGCTTTGGGCTTCGGACTTCGGGCTTCTTTCGGATTTCGTCATTCGGATTTCGGATTTCCCATCATGACCGCGCCACTTCTCCAAGTCCTCACAGTTAGCCAGCGCGCCCCCGACCCAGCGAAGGCCAACGGCGCGCTCATCGAGATCGCCAACCTCTCGCTCCATTACGGCCCGGCGCGTGCGCTGAAAAATGTTTCATTGTCCATCCGCGAGCGTGTCGTGACGGCGTTTATCGGCCCGTCCGGTTGCGGCAAGTCCACGTTGCTCCGCTGCCTCAACCGCATGAATGATCTGATTGACGGCGTGCGTATTGAGGGCGGTGTGAAAATCGGCGGACACGACATCTATGGGCCAGACGTGGACGTGATTGAACTGCGCAAACGCGTCGGCATGGTGTTTCAGAAATCCAACCCATTCCCGAAATCCATTTACGAGAACGTGGCCTACGGCCTGCGCTTGCAGGACGTGAAGAATAAATCGGAGTTGGACGCGGCCATCGAACAAAGCCTCCGTAACGCGGCCTTGTGGGACGAGGTGAAAGACCGATTGCACAGCAGCGCACTGGGCCTATCCGGCGGGCAGCAGCAACGGCTCTGTATTGCCCGCGCCATCGCCATCAAACCGGAAATTATTTTGATGGACGAGCCGGCGTCCGCGCTCGATCCCCTCGCCACGACGCGCATTGAAGATTTGATTCTCGAACTGAAAAAAGACTTCACCATCGTCATCGTCACGCACAACATGCAACAGGCGGCACGCATGTCCGACGATACGGCGTTCTTTTACATCGGCGAACTGATTGAATTCGCCACGACGAACAAGATTTTCACCAACCCGGCGCAGAAGCGCACGGAAGATTATGTGACGGGACGGTTCGGATAATACAAACTCGCATCCTATGGAACGCCACTTCGACCAGGAACTGAACGAGCTAAAAGAAAAGCTGCTGACCATGGCCAGCCATGCCGAGGCCGCGGTCAACCAGGCTGTCCAGGCGCTCGCCAACCGCGACCTCGAACTCGCGCTGCGCGTCAAGGACAACGACAACGTGCTCGACCAGTTCGAGATTGAGGTGGACGACCTCGCGATTCATCTGCTGGCCAAAGCGCCGCTCGCCAGCGAACTGCGCTTTGTGACCGTGGCCATGAAAATCTCCCAAAACCTCGAACGCATCGGCGACGAGGCCACGAAGATCGCCAAACGCGCGCGCGACTTGAGCAAGGAAGCGCCGCTGAAGGTCAACGTGGATTTGCCGAAGATGGCGGCGTCGGCGCTTGGGATGTTGAAGGCCGCGCTCGATGCGTTCGTGCATCGCGACCCCGTCGCTGCGCGCGCCGTCATCCCGCGCGACAACGAAGTGGACACGCTCAACAAGCAAATCAACCGCGCCTTGACCGAACACATGATGAACGACAAGGAATCCATCCCGCGTTGTCTCCAGTTGATGATTGCCACGCGCAGCCTCGAACGCATCGCCGACCATGCGACCAATGTCGCCGAGGAAGTCGTTTATCTTTGCGAAGCGCATGACATCCGGCACGCGGGAAAAAACTGATTGAGCCATGATGAAGCCCGTAATCCTCGTGGTGGACGATGAACCGGAGGCAGTTGAACTCGTAGAGTTCAATTTGAAGCAGGCCGGTTTCAGTGTCACCACCGCGGCGGACGGTGAGGAGGCGCTGAAAAAGGCCAGGGCGGCATTGCCAGCGCTCATCGTGCTCGACCTCATGTTGCCGAAAATTGACGGCTTGGAAGTTTTCAAACTGCTGCGCCGTGACTCAGTCACCGCCGCCATTCCCATCATCATGCTCACGGCCAAGGCGACGGAGATTGATCGCGTCCTCGGTCTGGAACTGGGCGCGGATGATTACATCACCAAACCCTTCAGCCCGCGCGAACTGGTTTTGCGCATCCGGAAGATTCTCCAGCGCCGCGAAGTCACTGAGGAAAAACAGGAGACGATGCGCTTCGATGATTTGAAGATTGACGTGCCGAAACACCTCGCCACGTGGCGCGGCAAACCGCTGGACCTGACTGCCACCGAATTCAAACTGCTCACCGTGCTCGCCCAACGCGCGGGCCGCGTGCAATCCCGCGACGCATTGCTCCGCGACGTTTGGGAATACGACAGCCTCATTGACACGCGCACGGTGGACACGCACATGCGCCGCCTGCGCGAAAAAATTGGCCCAGCGGCGAAGCATCTCGACACCGTCCGCGGGGTTGGGTATCGCTTCGTGGAGTGATGTGGCCTGTTCTCGCAGTTCTCGCGTTGACCGCGCTGGTTGCCGTTCATTTTTGGTGGCGGGCGAAGCTTCGTCGTGAAAGCGAGTTGTGGCTGGCCGAGCGCGCCCGGGAGGAGAACCGCGAACAAACTGCCACCGCCGAAGTTCGCGCGCGGCAGGACGCATTGTTCGACAGTATGATCGAAGGCGTGCTCGTGCTGGACGCCGCCGGTGGCGTGCAGTTTGCGAACCGTGCGTTCGCGCAGATGTTCGCTACCACGGGCGTGCTGCGCGGCAGGGCGCTGCTGGAGGCGGTGCGGCTGCATGAAATCGTCGAGATCGTCCAACGTGCCGCGCAAGAAAGCCGTGTGATTGACCACGAGTTGCGCCTGCCCGGTGAACCGGAACGCTGGTTGCAGATCAACGCGGCGGCGCTCACCAGCGTTGACCGTCGCCGGCTCGGAACCATTCTCGTTTTCCACGATCTGACCCGGATAAAAAAACTCGAGCGCACCCGCCAGGAATTCGTCGCCAACGTCAGCCACGAATTGCGCACGCCTCTTTCGCACATCAAAGGTTACGTCGAGACCTTGCTGGATGGCGCGAAAGACGACCCGGAGGTTTCCGCGCGCTTCCTGCAAACCATTGCGCGCAACGCCGGGCGGTTGGAGTTGTTGATCGAGGATTTGCTGACGATTTCGGAACTCGAATCCGGGCGCGTGACGTTGAATTTGCAAACGGTTCCGTTGCGTCCGCTGGCGCGGAAGGTTCTGGACGATTTCAAGGTGCGGGCCGAAGGCAAAGGTGCGACGCTCACCAACGCTGTGCCGGAGTTGTCCGTGCGCGCGGACTCCATCCGACTGGAGCAAGTGCTGTCGAACTTGGTGGACAATGCCATCAAGTATGGCCGCACGAGTGGATGTGTGACGGTTGCGGCGAAACCGGGCGAAAATGGAAAAGTGGAAG
>CAYIOH010000406.1:0-4285 GCA_964364975.1 uncultured Bifidobacteriaceae bacterium | reverse complement strand
GACTCGTAGAAATATCGCGAGCCGTCCACGCCGCGATCCGCGCCCTTGCCGTCGCCTTCCTTGAGCGGACGGGCGTCAATGAGCGAGAGCGCCCAATGCTGGAATTGGAACTTGTCCAGTTCCGTCAGCCGTTGCGCGCCGGGGAAATCCGTGGACTGACCCGTTTCCGAGCGTCCTAACGCAAAGACAGCGGGGTTTTAATTCTCAAACAACTCCAGCAGTTTCATCGCTTGGCTTTTGTGGTCCGGGTAACGCGTCCGCGGCCCATTAAGAAGTTTGGCGACGAGTTCATCCAACTGGTTCAGTTTGCCTTGCACGATTCGCCGCGCGTCGCCGCGAGCGGTGGCCACTGGTGTCACCATCTTCGAAACGATTGGAAGCAATTCAGCACGGGCAGCGGCGGAAACTTTGGCAATCTGCTGGTGCAGTTCGTTCTTCGGTTCAAAAAGCGGGATGTTGCAGACTTCAAACGGGCGGCGATGAATGTCGCGTTCACCCATCAAGCCCTGTGATTGGAAAGGCTTGATTGCTTCGTTGACAACCGACGAATTGAGAACGCCGACAAGATAATGCGCTTCTTTTTCTGTTTTCGCGTAGTATCGGTAGGTCACGGTATCTGCGATGAATCCATTGATCGAAAGCTTTCCGATCTTCTTTGTTTCCTCGGTAAAAAGCATCGCCGCACAAAGATTCGTTCCAGATTTGTTTGTCAAAACGATGAATGGCTCACGAAGCGACTGGGCCGTCAATTTGTTTTGGTAATTGATCCATTCCGCAAATTCGTAGTTTTCGTCTCTCCTGCCTTTACCGTAGATTTTCTCAGCTTGGGAAAACCAGTCGTGCGCATGTTGGAATTGCTCGCCGAGGGCCGTTGCCGAATCAATCATTTTCAAATCACCATGTGAAGTTTCAATGACCGGCAAGACCACAAGTGACAGTTTGCGAACGACAAATGGAATCAAATCTTTTGCCAGCACTGAACCGAAAAGGAATTTCCGTTCGACAATCCCTTCGACTTGAACTCTCCATTCTTTTTTCGATTCGTCGTATGCTTCAGCGGATGTCCGTAGGAACGGAGCGTTCGGATTCAGTTTTGCGTCCTTGACTGGTTCGACAAAAGCAAGACAGCGCGGCATCAGTGTCGCCCCTTGAAAAAAACTGTTGTAGTACGGCGAACATTCACCGCTGACGCCATCGAATGAAACCGTATCTTCCTCGCACGCGAGAATGGGCCGAGCGTCGCTTAGCGATAGATTGCGTCGCGGCATCTTGCCAGAATAGGTAAAGCGAGGGACGTTCGACGCACCGTAGGGTGCGCGGCGGATCACCATGCAGGTGCGGACGTTGAACAGCGGCTCAATACCGGTAAAATCATGGACTTCGTTGAAGCCTTTGCGTTGAAAGGCGAGATGCTGCTTGGCAGGGAGAATAACTGTTTTTGGCAACACCATGCCGAGCGAACCACCGGGCCGCAAAAACTCACGTTCGCAGTGGGCAACGAAAAGCGTGGAGGTGTCCATCTGCGTGAACAGTTTCACTTCATTGCGTTCCAGCAAGCCATGCTCGAAAGTGAGAGCCTTCACACGCGCTTTGTAGGCTTCGTCCTTGATGTAGCGGTAAGAAAGCCACGGCGGATTGCCGGCGATGTAATCCACCTTTTCCTGCCGCAGAAATTCGGGACGGTAGGCGTTTTTCAAAATGTAGGCCCAAATGGTGTTGCGCCGCTGCTTGTCCAGCTTCATCAGGAGCTTGAAATTCTGTAGCCACCAAAAGGCTTCCTTGTCGGCGGTGAGACTTTCGAGGTGCGCGCTGACAGCTTTGGTCGCCCTTTTTGCCGACTCTTCATCTTTGCTGCCGCGATGGGCGAAGTCGCTGAGAAAGTTAATCAACTCATCAAGTTCACCGCGTGCGACCGTGGCGAGAGGAATGTGAAATGCTTCCTTCCCGCTCACTGGAATTCTGAGCACGCCTTTGCGCTTATCCTCCTCGGCCATGAGCGTGTCGGCCATGTAAACGCGTAGAGTTACGTCACCTGGGAAATCACGCAATTCATGGCGCAGCGCCAACAGCATGTTCGCTTTGGCCATAAGAACGGCGACCGGATGAACGTCAATCGCGATAACGTTTTCGAGCACGTGCGCGACGAGCTTGTTGCCTTTGAAACCAGCTTTACGCAGCACATTGATGGCCGCAAAAACAAATCCGCCAGAGCCGCCGGCCGGGTCGAGAAGTTTACCTCCCTTGTAGCCGAGACGTTCGAGTGTGAGTTCGGCCAGCCAGTCGGGCGTGTAGTATTCGCCGAGGTCGTGCCGCGTTTCAGGGTCAACCAATTCCTGGTACAGATTCTTCAACACATCTTCGGAAAGCTGCGAGAAATCGAAGACAGTGAAATGCCGGAAAAGATTACCGAGCAGCACGAGGAAATCTGCCTCGGCCTCAGTGTCGAGCGCCCACGAAAAGAAATCCGGCTCGGCAAGATTTTTCAGATTGAACTGGCGCGTGAAGAATGAACCGTCGAGTAACCCGCGCAACTCGTTTTTCTTCGGCGGGCTGCCTTTGAGGGCGAGTGTGACGATGATCCGCGAAATCAGCGTGAGGTAGGTGTGGTTGATGAAAAGCGCGGGCTTGCCGAGCGGCGACCCGTAAACTTTTGCAAGCAGGGCGTTCCACTCGCGGAACTTCACAGCAACGAGCGGTTCATCCTTCACGCTGTCGAAAAGCGCGAGCAGAATGTCCGCTGCTTTGCTGAAGATGGCAGTCTGGATACCGAAGCGGCAGACGAGTTCATCGCTGCTGGGAATGCGCCGAATGCCGGTTGAAAGGAATTGGTCGAGCCAACGCCACGCGGCAAGCGGTTCGTTGGCTCGAAGTTCGATCTGGCTGATGGAGACAAGCGTGCCACTGCGGGTGAGATGCCATGCCTCAAAGCGGTCTCCGTCGGTGACGATGCCAATGTATTCGGCGGGACGCTGGCGCGATGCGAAGTATTTTTTCAACTCGCGCTGCGCGTCGTCGCGTTCGCCGTCGAAATCAGTTTTTACCTCGACGATGACGTGCCGATACAGGGCATCAATCCGTCCGCGCAATTCCCCGGCTTTGAGTTTGTGTTCGAGTTCGACTTCAACCGGATCAATACCAAAAGCCTCGCGAAGAAAATTCAGGAATAAATGTCGGCGTGTGTCGTGATGTCGGTTGGCGCGGATTGCCTCGCCCATTTGCTCGCAATAATCTTGGAGCAACTTTGGGAAATCTCGCGGGTATGGCAGAACTGTGGTTGACATGGGAATGAGTTATTCCCGTCCGCAAGCGTCGCTATTCATGTGGGCTTGTTTACCAAAGTCAGTTGCCGCGTGCGAGCAGGATTCTGAGTTTTTCTGCCGCAGGATAATCCTTGATGGAAATTCACACGTCTGCTTTCTTCACGTCATGACAGCAGGCCAGGTTACAAGAAAGAATCGTGCATGAGTCACGGTCTGATACCTGTTGGGCGGCTCCATGCGCTATGTCTCGAATCTGCGTTTATTCAGGCTCTAGTTTCGGAGCATCTCCCGAGTATTCTGCGATAGCCTCGACCTTCGGCGCTGCCTGCGCCCGTCGTGGCCTTACCATCGTCTATGGCGGTGGCAGGGTCGGCCTCATGGGCACGCTCGCAGATGCCGCGCTGGCAGCGGGCGGCGAGGTTATCGGCGTTATCCCGCGCGCGATGATTGCACAGGAGCGCGCACACCACGGCCTGACCGCGTTGATTCCCGTCGAGACCATGCACGAGCGCAAGCACCGCATGACGGAGCTAGCCGACGCGTTTGTCGCGCTCCCCGGTGGCATCGGGACACTGGAGGAGGTCATCGAGGTTTATACCTGGCTCCAGCTTGGCTTACACCTCAAGCCCGTCGGCTTGCTCAACGCCTGCGGCTTCTATGACCTGTTACTTAAGTTCCTTGCCCACATGCGTGACCAGCATTTTCTCACGCCCGAGCATCACGCCATGCTCGCTGTTTCCGCTGATGCAGAGTCTTTGCTCGATCAACTCACAGCCACGCAGCACATTCACGTTCCAAAACCCGTTTGTCCTGCGACCACCAACGCCGCCTCCTAGCAAAACTCCACCGAGACGATTTTCACAATGCGTGACCGTCCGAAGCAAGTGCGGTGTTCCATGCTTGAGGGCTAACGGACCGGTGCTTCCAAGTGGTGGTAGGCTGCGCGGGTCGCCAGCCGCGCGTCTTCCACAGGGCCGCCCACGGTGAAATGGTAAAGGCTTTGGAAGGCGTCGTCCGGGAGGCCC
>CAYIOH010000405.1:0-4294 GCA_964364975.1 uncultured Bifidobacteriaceae bacterium | reverse complement strand
AACGGGCATGCACGCCACAGTCAGCGCAACCACACATAACATTCGCACCATAGATAGATTCAATGTTTTGCGACGGCGTTCTGACGCATCCGGTGCTCGACTGTCCCCGCACGAGCCGGGTGCGCGTTTCTGCTTCCCACTTACGGTGGTCGAGCCGCTTTGGGCGGCACAGGTTTGACCTCGTGCCTTTCCCGGATTGGAACAGGCATCACGGCTCGAAGTAAGGCTGCACTTCCACGAAGTTGTAAATCAACTCCTGGCCTTCCGGACCGCCGGGCGACGTGGCGCTCGCCCAGTCGGAAATCGTGAGCTTCGCGGAGCGGCCCTTCGCGCGAAACACGACGAAGTGGTCGTTCATCCAAAATTTGTTCTGGTCCTTGAACGCGCCAAGTGTATGGGCGTAGTTATTCGCCATCGGCTGCTGGAAAGATTTCTCCACAACGATCCTCGCACCGCCGAGCTGGATCGAAACCGCGTGTTTCTGTTCCGCGGATTTGCCTTGCACGAGTTCCTGGTAGTCCGCCGTCACCAGCTTCAATGAATACAGCCTCCCTGGCCGGAGATTCTTGATCTGTTGCGTGACGCGGTTGGGCCGGGCAGCGCTTCGTTTGGTCCAGAGGAACGTGTCGCCGAGTGATGTTCGCGGATAACGGCCTTCCAGCCAGCCGAATCCTCTGAAACTATTCGTCGCCACGCTTCCGATCTCTGCGGCGTCCACGCGCCAGCCAGTGGTGCCATCGGCAAAGTCAGCGTTTTCCAGGTGGTCGAGCCGGTACCGGAAGCCGAGTTCGTCGGAGAGCAAGTTGGTTTTTCCCTCGATGCCGTAATGCCGGTAGAGCCGCGCGGCCCAACGCACCGTCTCGTCGTCCGCATAGCCGGACGTGTACTCCATCAGCCCGTAGAGGCCGAGGAATTCCGGCTGCGTCGCCAGATGCTGAAACTGCAGGTCCATCCAGACCTTGTAATCCACTTGCGGATTGATGTTCAGCGTCTCGGTCGTGGGCAGGGACATGTAACCGAGGCAGACGATCATGTGCCGCTCGCAGCCGGGCAACGCCGCGCGCCAGCGCCGCATTTCGGTGGCGAGTTTGGATTCAAGATGCCGTCGCGCCCGATCCAGGTCCGGCTGTTCCTGGAGATAGACCTCCCACGCGAACGGATACCCCGAATCCATCACGACGCGCAGAAACTCCGCGCTCACGGCATTCTTGTAAATCGCCGTGCAATACGGATAGAAAAACCGGCCCCGGAATTTTTCATCGCTGCGAATCCGCCGGACGGCCTCGGTCCACTCCGGGTATTTCATCCCGCGGCGATTGTCGAGGAACTCGTCGGCGACCACGCCGTCCAGATGCGGCGCTTGAAAACCGGGATTCTGCGTCCAATACGTGAAAGCCTGCTCGGCGGTGAGCGGTTGCTTCCCGTCGAGGGCCGGTACGCCGCACTCGACAATCCACCGCTTGCCTTGCTGCTCCCACTGGCGAGCCAACGGCGTGTGGCTGTCGTCACCGCTGCCAACGATGCAGTTGACGTTCGCGAGAACATGCTTTTCCAGAAATGCCCAGTCGTAAGGCCCGTGCGGCGGCACGAGCGGATCGTACTGAAACTTGCAGAAGATCAGTTCCGGAACGGCGCGGATGACAAGGCTTTCCAGTGCAACAGAGCCTTGTTTGCGGTAGGTGACCTGAAATTCACCGGCGGGGAGAAACCGCATCGCTTCCTGCGTGCCCGCAGTTTTCGCATCGTGAACCAGAAGCCGCGGCCCACCAAGCCCGGCTCGCGCATCGCGCCCGGCTTCTGCGGAAGCGCCCAGACTGACAGGTTTGATGACGATCTCCAGTCTGCCCGCGCCCCTGATGCGGGCCGTGCTGCCGAGGAACAACCAGCCGGCTCGCGGATTCGTGAAGCGCCACGAGGCGTTGGGAATCAGAGCGGGTCGCCTGAGCCGCAGCAACTCTGTGACGAGGTTGTTGATAGAACGCGCTGTCGCTGGGGAAGCGGTATCGGCGGGGGCGGCTTTCGCCGGCGCACCCGTGCCGCGTGTTTCTCCGGACTGGCCCTGCTCGATTGTGCCGGCGCCGTGCGCCGCCAGGCGAATCAAGACGACCATTGCCAAGGCCAGCGCAGCAAAACGCGGCCAAGCCAGCCGCCACCCTGGCGTCGCCATGTTGTGATTCTGTTTCACTGGCGTCGCCGGTGGGCGATGACGACGTTGTTCGGCATGGGGCGATTGAATGTCAGGCACGTTGACGGAGCAAGAACATTAACCTGCTTCCATCGCACTTTGGCATGGGCGAGCCTGTGGCCCGCAGAAACTTACTCAACCATCAACCAACAACTCTCAACTTTGCTGATGGTTGACCTGGACAGCCCCGAAGGCGTTCGGGGTTGAAGCGTTCGGAATGATAAGTGATCACGGTTCGCGAAGCGAAAGTCTCATCTGGGCATCCAGTTGGTGGCAGGCTTGGGAAGCCCACACTCCTCTCCATTGTGACAGCGCAGGTCAGTAACGTGAAGCTCATCCGGCATTGATTTTCAAATGGGTGACGAATGTCATGCCATTGGTTGCCGTTCACTTCGCCCACGTGTTATACCACTTGTTGCTGCGCGGTCCCACCTCCACTGTGCTTATCTTTACTGTCATCATGGAGTTCGTCCAAATCATGAGACTGACCCGTTTTCGTTGTTGGTTCAGTGTGGTTTGGGCATACCCACCTCTCATCCAAGGCATCAATCCTTTTGCATATGACTAACGCCATTGCCTGGACCATGGTCATGACGCTTGCTGCGAGGGTTATCAATCCCTCCGGAAGCCGTTGCATGCGCAAATTGAGGTAAGATACCAGGAGAAAGACAACGGTCCCGACGCACATGATCGGAAGGCCAATCCGCTGGGCCAGCCGACGTGCTTTCTGCTTTTTGAGATTATTCATGGTGTAGTGAAGGGGTCAGTCCGGAGTTTTTACACAAGTCCAAGTTCATCTTGTTGGTTCGATTCATTTTTGCCCTTCGCGTTTTGCAGTCGGTTGGCAACGTGAGTCCAAGTTCCCATGTTCAACTCCGCCGCAATCCATTTCAAGGTCACCGCTGTTTCCGTCCGGGGTTCTACTCCCGCGCCAAAGTTGTGTCAATACTGCGGAGCCCTTCATGCAGGCGATTCGGAGCTTTATTTTCAGCGCCCTGACTGCTATCGTGCGAAGTGATGAAACCCGTTGCCGTTGGCCGGATTGTGGGCATTCAACTTAGAGGTTTGCCTGCGGCGGTTTTGCTGGGTGTCTTGGCGATTTTCCCCGGTTCTTCCCTGGCACAACCGGCAGGCGGGCTGTTCACACCGACGGCATCTTTCAAGGCCACCAATCATATTGTCAGTGTCAGCGTTTTTCATTGGTTCACTTCCAGCGGCGGCCAGCTTACCGGTCCGTGGCGGCCTTTGGAGGGGCGGTCGAACTGGACGGGCGAGCCGGATTTTTGGAAGGGGCAGATCAAACAGATGATGATGGCCAATATGGAGATGCTCTATGTGCATCTGATCCCCAGTTCTGAACAACAGCGAATCAATCTTTTTCAGGCGCTCAACCAACTGCGCTTTGAAGGTTACGATGTGCCCAAGGTCGCGCCGTTCCTTGACCCGATGATTACCTGGGATCAACAACCGCTGGTTGATGTTGCCACGGCGGCGGGCAAGGACACCTTCGTCAACCAATACATTCGTTTCTTCAATCAGTACTACAGCGTTAATCAGGACCCTTTTGCCGATGACTATGTGGCGCGGATCGACGGGCGGGTGGTGCTGGACACGTGGCACGTCAAATTTAATTTAAGCAACTTGAATTCGCTCACGCGACCGGATGTTGAGAGCCGCTTACAAGCGGCGTTTGCCCAAAACCATCCAATCTTCACCAACGGCATTCGAATGGTGACGACGGCGTTGAATGACCCGACGTTGATCTTCGCTGATGAAAAGGTGCCACAGTTCGAGATCACTGAATACTACCGGGCGAATTCGTATTTGGGGACTCGGTCCGTGCAACTGAAAGGCGGCTATTGGGACCAGAATATCCGGAATCCCGGTGACATCCTTAAACGGGATGGCGGCAGTCACTTCACCAACGCTTGGAACATGATCAATCGAGCCACCGTCCGCCGCGTTTATATCGAAAGTTGGAACGAGTATGACGAAGGCTCAGGCATTTACGCCGCCAACACCGGCCCGCCTTACATACAGCCCGGCAGCGGAAACCACAAGTGGCCGGCTATAAGTTCCACAACAGTAATTGGTTACAATTCAATGGTT